>CAZPWZ010000035.1:0-12154 GCA_964590675.1 uncultured Draconibacterium sp. | reverse complement strand
GCGGAGCCACAGACGACTGCTTCGTTCAGCTGCGTTTTCTCGCGGTATTGGCCGAGTTTTTCGCGATAGGTGGGGAAGTTCAGCGGATCGTTGCCGATCAGCGTCTTGTCCCACTCATCGAAAGTCCCCGCGTCGCACCAAAGCCTAATCCTTGTATATGCATCGAGCACTTCATGATGTCCGCATTTCGCGCAGGTATAGAAGTTCTGTTCGAATTTGGCCGCCTCGCTCATTTCACCGCTCAGGTACTTTGCGAGCGTTTCGGGTTGTTGCTGGCTATTTCTATCTGTTTTCATGACACTCCTTCTCTTGTATACTCTTTCAAAGATTTTCTGAACATCTGCAGCGCCTTCCCCATGTCGGCCTCGACGGTTTTTACCGATATGGACAGGATTTCGGCAATCTCACGGTATTTCATCCCCTCAAACCGGTTCAGCCTGAAAATCCGGGAACAGCGTTCCGGCATTTTCTTCAGGGTTGCATTGATTATGTTGCCCAGGTCGCTCAGTTCAACATCTGTTGGCCCCTGCGATGGCGTCACATCCCTGAATTCGCTGATAACGTGTGCTGCATAACTTTTCCTGACCGCAAGGTGTTCGAGGTGATGAAGCGCATTGTTACGGATTGCCTGGTACAGGTATCCATTCAATGATAATTTCGGACTGAAGGATTCCCTGTTCTTCCAGAAGTGGTAGAAAAAATCCTGAACCAGGTCTTCTGCTGTGTCCATATCCCTCACGATTTTATCTGCCTGATGGCATAAAGGCCCGTAGTATTTCTCAAAAAGCCGTTCAAATTCCCTGATGTCGCCACCCTGTATTTTTTTCTGTATGTAATAATCGGTGAGGTTCATCGGGATCATTGTTCCTATTTCTTCAGGTTTTTCGAGATCTTCCTGATGGCATTTTCGATGGAATTCTCCGGTTCAATGATATTGTGGTCGCCCCAGAAATTGACATCAGCAAAATCCTGGACCTTCTCGGTAAAAACCATGTTCGATTTAAAAACTTCCTGGTTCGCAAATTTAACGATATTATCATCCCTTCTGTCCGTAATGGCAACCTCCGACATCACGGTATAGTGGTTTTTGAAAAGCCGCTTTTTCCAGTCGCAACGGAATTTCAGGTCGACGCGCACGTAGTTGAGATAGTATTTCCCGTTTTGCTCCTTGTAGGTTACCAGGTAGCTGGTCGAGGTCGGCATAAAATGCAAACCCAGGGGTTTTTTCTGAATAAACATGCGGGAGGCCTTATTTTCATCGTTGAGATCGAGGCTGAATTCAGCCCGTGTTATTGCCATGTTATCCTGTTCGATGAACAGCTTTCCATAATAGAGCGGCTCTTCTTTTACAACCGCCGGGGCGAATGTAATGACCCAGTTCAGCTTGTTGTCGATATTGATCATCGTTCCCAGTTCAAACTGGTAGTTATCCAGGTTATCCAGGGCGATGCTGAGGTCGGTGTGCTTCACGATATCGAGCAGCAGCGAAACATTGGGACCCCCTTGCAGCTGGACCATAAGCGTATCGGCCTTTTTCACATTGGTGCCCATACGGCCCCTGAAGATCTTCACCTGGTCGTCCTGCCTGTTTGTGTAAGGCGCCTTGTAAATGTCGACCACTGCCTCGGAAATTGAAAGATAATCGCGCCGCTGCCTGATCGATTCGCGGTAAAACCCGGTCATCATATTGGGTACGGCACTGTAATTCTTCTGGATGTTCCTGAATGCCATTTCAACAATTATGCGCGCATCCTGGGGTATCACCGACACCTCCTTCAGCTGGATCGGCTGTATGTCGAGATAGAAGGTCTTTTCCTTTCCAACTGCTTCACTGATCCTGAATTTCGTGGTTGCATAGCTCATGTGCGATACCTCAAAATATTCGGCATTGAGGGATGTATTCACCTTTAAGGTGAATTCTCCGTCGGAATTTGACACAGTTCCGATTCCCGTGTTGGGAACCGTTATGGTGGCGTAAACGATTTTATCACCTGTTTTGGCATCTTTCAGCTGTCCATTGATGACTATAAAGGGATTTTGTGACAATGCTGCACCAGCAAAGGTGAATAGCAGGAATACAATGCCAGAGCGTATCAGGCTTTTCATACATGTTTTCATGACGGATGATTTTTTGGGGTTCATAGTTTTTGACGGAATACAACTATATGATACCCCAGGATGAAAATACCCTATGCGATTATGGATTTTTTTTCCATTTCGGTCATTTTCCAGCTCCCGATAAGGTGGAGCGGAACGGTTTCTTCTGTTACATTGCTGGTATCCAGCCCAAAGGCCTTTACTTCACTGATTCCGAACCGCTTTATCATCGAATAACCATTGATGATAAACTGGTCGATGGTGGAGAAATCAAAATCATAATTCTGGATGCGGTCAATCAGGATAAACCGGAAATCACCTGTTATCTGGAATCTACGCAGCGAATCATACCTGCTGAGTATATCGATTTCACCGGTCCGGTTCAACTCTTCAACCACCTGCCTGAAGAAGAGGTTGATCCTTGGTTGTACCTTGAAACCTATCCTGAAGTCTATCTTGATCAGGATGCCGGGAATAAGCTGCGTAACACTGTATTCCATCATATGGGGATCATCCTTGATATCAACATGAACCAGCCAGTAAACATCGGCGCGTTTGGGCTGTTTGTTAAGGATGGAATAGATGATTTTCGACTCTACATCAGAGGTTTTATTGGCCTTGGTGATGAACACGGCGTTGGTGGCGAACTTTGGAATGGTATGATCACGGTGGAGTGCGGTTATAACATCAAAGTACTTGTCGACCTTGACAAATTCAACAAACCTGTTCTTGATCTTACGGCCATGATACCATAAGAACATGATAATTCCCAGCAAACCCGCCAGCAAGATGGTGAACCACCCGCCATAGGCGAATTTGTGCATATTGGCAATGAAAAAAGAACCTTCGATGGTAAGATATACGATAAGCAAAACAGCGACCAGGATACGGGAGATCCTAAGTTTATAAAGATAGATTGAAAGCAGCGCGGTGGTCATGAGCATGGTAAGCGTGATAGAAAGGCCATAGGCAGCCTCCATGTTGGCTGATTCCCTGAAAATCAGGACCACAATGACGCAACACAGGAAAAGTCCCCAATTGATCCCCGGAATATACATCTGCCCCTTGACCCGGGCCGGGTAAATAATGCGGATTTTAGGCCAGAAATTGAGCGAAATAGCTTCGCTGATAAGGGTAAAGGAGCCGCTGATAAGCGCCTGGCTTGCGATGATGGAGGCCAGGGTAGCAATGATGATTCCCGGGATCAGGAACCAGTGCGGCATGATCTGGTAAAACGGATTTCCAAAATCAGCATTTTCATTGATCATCCCGATCACCCAGGCCCCCTGTCCGAAATAGTTCAGCAAAAGAGAAAGCTTGACAAAAATCCAGGTTACCCGGATATTCTTTAATCCGCAATGGCCCAGGTCGGAATACATGGCTTCGGCGCCTGTTGTTGCCAGAAAGACGGCACCCAGGAGTAAAAATCCTTCGGGGAATTGTGTCAGAAAACGATAGGCATAAACCGGATTTACAGCGCGAAGAACACCAGGATCCCTGATTATTTGAACTGATCCCAGCAAGGCAAGCATTAAAAACCAGACAAACATCATGGGACCAAAGAACCGCCCGATGACATGGGTTCCGAATTGCTGCATGAAAAACAGGAATGTCAGGATGACGATGGCGATCTGAAGCACGGGTATTCTTGGATTCAGCAATTGCAAGCCTTCCACGGATGATAAGATGGTCAGCGAGGGTGTAATGACCCCATCGGCCAAAAGTGCGGCACCACCGATAATGGCGAACATATAAGCCCACTTGGCCTTGCTCCTGATCAGGGCAAATAAACTCAGTATGCCTCCCTCTCCTTTATTGTCGGCCCGCAGGGTAATAATGACATATTTGATGGTAGTCTGCAGGGTTAAAGTCCAGAAAATGCAGGATAACCCCCCATAAATAAACAATGCCGTTACATCATTCGCCCCTGAAATAATGGCCTTGACAACGTATAAGGGGGATGTCCCAATGTCGCCGAATACAATTCCAAGGGTTACAATTATTCCGGCGGCGGATATTTTATTGAAATCACCTTTCTTTTTCACCCTGGATGCGCGTTATTTAAAGGGCATCAAAGATATTGGAGCAGTTATAAGCGGTATGTTAAGATTTGTTGCCCTTGTATAAAGATTATATAAAGGGTGGTGCCGGGGGAATTTTTTATGAGTAAGTTTGAAGTGTAAAATAAACAGGGTGCATTACATGCGAAAGCAAAATACAGCGCTTGAATTCCTGGCGGCATTGGCGACCACTATTTTAGTTGCAGCTGTTTGCTATCCGGTCCAGGATTCAATCGGTTACCAGTCAGTGGGTCTTATATTCCTGATGGCCATATCCATCCTGTCCCTCTTCCTGGGAAGAACTGCACTGATCTTCGCCGCACTGTTAAATTTCGGGGTATGGAATTTCTTCTTTATCCAGCCTTTGTATACCTTCAGGGTGCACAGCTTGCACGACCTGATAGCGCTGTTTACAAATCTTATCGTTGCAATCGCGGCAAGCGCCCTCATCAGCCGGATCAAGAACAGCCAGGTAACCATGCTTAAAAGCCAGGAACAGCTTGAACTCATTCACCGGTTCCTCGAATCGTTGAATGATGCCATATCCATCAAAGATGTTGTAAAACGGGCAGAGGAGGGGATAAAAAATAACTTTGGCGCCGATGTGGTCATCTACCTGAAGCAAAAGGCGGGTCCGGGTCTGGATCAGCGGCCATTCGGAAACCAGGATCTGCACAGCGACAAACTCCTGCATGCGGCCCGTAATGCATTTATGAACCAGCCAGGCAACATTGCAGGAACCATTGATCACATAATGATCTACCCGCTGGTAGAGGCAAGAAAACCAATCGGGGTGATTGGAATCCTGTTTAAAGGAAACCAACAGCCAAAGGATGAAAAAATGATCTTTCTTCAGTCTTTTATCACCTTGATAGCCTCAGCGCTCGACAGGGAGATAAACACCGACCAGGTTAAAGAAAAGGAGATCACATTACAGTCCGAAAAATTATTCCAGACTGTTCTGAACAGTGTTTCCCACGAGCTGAAGACACCCATAGCCATCATATCTGCGGCTGTCGCGAATTTGAATGATGTGAAGACATCATCGGAACCCGGACTGAGAAAGCAGATCGGCGAAGAGCTTGAAATTGCCTCCAAACGACTGAATCATCTGGTTGAAAACATCCTGGATATGTCACGGATTGATTCGGGACTTCTCAGGATGAACCTGCAGGTTTGCGACATTGCCGACCTGGTGGGCATAGTTTACAACGACCTGAAAATCAAAAATCATGAATTAAGGATTGATATGGGTGAAAACATCCCTTTCATCCGGGCGGATATAAATCTGCTCAAACAGGCCATGATCAATATTCTTCACAATGCCGTTTCATACTCGCCTGAAAAATCACTGATTCTGATTGAGGTCAGGAAAATTTCACAGGACGATATTGCCATAAAGATAAAAGATGAAGGCCCCGGAATTCCTGAACAATTCATGCCCCGCCTCTTTGAAAAGTTTTACAGGGTGCCGGGTACCCGGAGCGGAGGAACCGGCCTGGGACTAACCATTTCACGGGCCATTGCCGAATTGCACGGAGGCACGGTGAATGTAAGAAACAGGCCTGAAGGAGGGCTTGAACTCATCATTACTTTGAAAATCAAACATGGATAACTCAGTTAAATATAAAGTTCTGATCATCGATGACGAACAGCCGATCCGGCGGTTATTGCGGATGACTTTGGAAGCCAATGATTACAAGGTCCTGGAGGAGGGAAATGCAAGGGAGGGATTATTGTCGGTCTCGATGAATAAACCAGACGTCGTGCTTCTTGATCTCGGACTGCCCGATGAAGACGGGCTTGCAGTGTTGCAGAAACTGAGGGAATGGTCGAACCTGCCGATCATTGTGCTGACGGTCAGGGATGATGAATCAACCAAGATCGCCGCCCTCGACACCGGGGCTGATGATTATGTGACCAAGCCCTTTAACACGGGTGAATTATTAGCCCGGGTAAGAGTTGCAATCAGGCATTCCCTGCGCCTGGATGAATCCCCGGGTTTTGTGATCGGTGATCTGGAAATAGTTATGAATACAATGATCGTCAAAATGAACCATAATGAGGTAAAACTGACTGCGACGGAATTCTCCTTGCTGACGCCTTTTGCCCGGAATGCCAGGAAGGTGCTCACACATTCATTCATAAGTCAGAAAATCTGGTCCAACCCATACTCCTCCAATGCACAGATTTTGAGAGTACACATTGCACAGCTCAGGAAAAAGATCGAAAATGATCCCTCCCTCCCGGCACTGCTCATCACAGAACCAGGCGTTGGATACAGGTTGAAGATAAACCCTGCATAGCTGTGTGGTTGCTAATCCTGGTATAAAATCATGGCCGAATAGGGGGCTATCCTCACCTTTCCGGAACGGTTCCTGCCTTCACGACTGATCTGGTAGTTCCCCAGTACAGCAATCCAGGCACCCCCGGGTAGAACGAAGTCTTTTTCAAGATCGGAACCGTTAAAAATTACAACGATTTGCTTCCAGGGATCATTGTTGGCATGATCTTTTAACTGGTAGGCGATGAGCTGCGGGTCATTCACGGGGAGGAAATCAAGATGTTTCCGCACCATTGCACCATCCGGCATCCTGAAGGCGGGATGTGCCTTCCGCAGGGCGACCAGCTCCTTGTAATAGGCAAACAGCTCCCTGTTCTCATATTTCCAGTCCCAGTTGATCCGGTTCACTGAATCGGGTTTGTTGTAGGAGTTGTGTTCGCCGCCCTTGGTTCTTTTCATCTCGACCCCGGCATGTAAAAAGGCGATTCCCTGTGATGTCATGACGATGGTATTGGCCAGTTTATGCATTTTCACGATATCTGCTTCCGAAGCATCCGGGCGCGACACTTTCAGCTTGTCATACAGCGTGTGATTGTCGTGGCATGAAACATAATTGATAACCTCTGCAGGGCTCTTCGTGTAGGGTTCCCTGGCATAGTTCAGTTTCGCATAATTAATCTGCGGATGATCCCCGGCAGCAACAATGCCGAATTTGACGGTCTCTGTCCTGGTTGTGTCACCGCTGGCAAAACCGGTACTCTTTTCTTCAAAAACACCTCCCTTGATAGCATCCCGGATGTCGTCACTGAAAACAGCCACCCCCTGCATTTTTTTTGCATTCACCTTGAGTGCCCGGTACTTTTCGGGAAGGGGTGAATCCCCGGCCGTCCAGCCTTCTCCATAAATTATAATTGAAGGATCGATGGCGTGCAGTGCAGTTGCCACCTGGTTCATGGTTTCCATATCATGAATGGCCATCAGGTCGAAACGAAAACCATCCACATGGTATTCCCTGACCCAGTAAATCACCGATTCGATGATGAATTTCCGCATCATGGCGCGGTCGGAGGCAGTCTCGTTGCCGCAGCCCGATGCATTGCTGTATTTCCCGTCCTTTTCCCACTGGCGGTAATAATACCCCGGCACCAGCTGGTCGAGGTTTGAATCATGCGTCAGGCCGGTATGGTTGTAAACCACATCCATCACTACCCGGAGTCCCTTCCGGTGCATGGCCTGCACCATTTTTTTGAATTCAATGATGCGCACCTTGCCATCTTCCGGGTTTGTTGAATAGGAACCTTCCGGGGTGTTGAAATTTTGCGGATCATAGCCCCAGTTGAATTGGGGAATATTTAATTTCGACTCATCCACGGTCCTGAAATCGAAGGCCGGAAGCAGGTGCACATGGGTTACGCCCAGTTCGGCGATGTGATCAACTCCCGTACTTTGCCCCTGGCTGTTCTTGGTCCCTGATTCGGTAAATCCAAGGAATTTGCCTTTGTTTTTAATCCCTGAATTGTCTGCAATGGAGAGATCACGGACATGAAGCTCATAAAGGATAACATCCGTATGATTTTTCAGTTCAGGCGCTTTATCCCCTTCCCAGCCGGCCGGATTGGTTTCACTCAAATCAATGATCTGCCCCCGTTTCCCGTTCACGCCTACCGCCCTGGCGTAAGGATCGGGATTCTCAGCGAGCCATTTTCCATCGATTTTTGCCTGGAATGTGTAATAAGTATCCTTACGGTCGCCCTTTAATTCGGCGGTCCAAACCCCGGAAGCATTTTTCACGCACATGACCTCATCGGCAAGATCATCTCCCAGTGATGTTTTATAGAGCTTCAGTTTCATCTCCTGTGCAGGCGGAGACCAAACCTTCAGGATGGTCCTGGATTTGGTATAGGTCACCCCCAGGTCACTCCCGTCATACGAAGGATAATCTTTGAAAGGATCAAACGCCAGCGATGTTTGGATCACCTTTGCCGGGGTCATATTCCCCTGCGCAAACAGATCTGTTGTGAAATTCAGAAGCGATCCTGAAAAGAGGACCATCATTATCATGGTTTTCATCAAATTTTTTTTGGTAAAAGTATGAACAAAGAAAGAAAAGGCAAAGTTTTTAATAATCCCGGATACACCTTACAGTCAGGAACGAGATTTTTTCCGAAGCGTTGATCATGACCCCGACGGTTTGATTGTCGAGGTATGTACTCCAGGCATAACGGTTATCCTGCTCCGTTGAGGACCACCAATGGGAAACCACGCCGCCAGGGGCAAACCCATGTCCCATTTTTTGTCCCTGCTCAAAATTTCCCAGGGAGTGGATCAGGGAATTCCACTCATCAGATGATGGAACGTGCCATCCTGTCGGGCAGAGCCCCCGACTGTCATTTACAGTATACCAATTGTAATGCTGTTCTTTGGCGGTTTTCAATATTTTCGTTCCGTCAATTTCCGATCCGTCGCGGAAATGCTTCACCTTCAGGTTTTCCGACATCCACACCTGTGCCCCCAGCGCAACCGTGCGGTACAGGTTGCCGTCAATATCATAAACGGTATCCCGGAGCCTTGAAAAAGTCATGGGATGTTCGTTAATATCCTTGTATATGGATTTTAAAGAGTATGTTCTCAGCCGCTCCTTACTCAGATCAAATTTCTCCTGGCTGCCTTCAACCGGAATCCGGATCCTCGATGTGTGATCAATCAGGCTGCCGATACCCACCCCGGCAATGGTAAATCCGGCAGTGATCATTCCCGATACCATTACTTCAAGCAAATTGAAAAAGGCATAGCCTGTGTCTTCCCAAGGAATTACGACAGCCGCAAAGGCAAAACCAAAACCAAATCCGGCGGCACCTCCCACTATTTTTCCCAGGCTCCGTGTTCCTTTCTGTTTCAGTATCACTTTCTGGATATTCCTGGCATATACTTCCGAAATTGTGTAATTGCTCCGGGCCAGATCCGCTTTTTTTACATAATTTGTCATCAGCAGGGACGAATCCTTCACATCAAAGAGGATTCCATAGGTTGTTTTTTTTGGCTTAGGCGGGAACGTTTTCGTTTCGAGATCCGGCAACTTTGAAATGACCCATGTATGGTAGTACCCTTTTATCCTGAGAGAATCCTGCTGACTGAAACTTGTGAAAAAAACCGGGAAAGAAAAAACCAGGATCAGGATCAGTTTTTTCATGGCTTTCAGATTTATAATGATGCAGGTTAATATTGTTTTAACCAGCTCATTACAAAGGTATCACCCGGATCCTTCAAAACAAAATTGATTTTCACAAATCGGCCTTCATTTTATTGCAAAAAAGACCAGATTGCCGGCAGGTCTAATTCATCAATATGATTCCCTGATCAGTTTCCCGGTTATGATCTCCCCCTTATCACTGATGATGCGGTAGATATAACATCCGGGAGGGATAATCCATGTATTAACGTTGTTGCATTGGCAGGCTAAACCTGAAAAGAGTATTTGCTTTCCGGAGAGGTCCATGATTGAAAAGGTCCAGTTACCTGACAATCCGCATACGGTGATAAATGAATTACACGGATTGGGAAAAAGATGCACCGCTGATGCAGCCGCCTGATTCCCGGGAGCGGCAGTGTAGAGCGCCGACTTGATATCCAGCACGGCGCCCTCTATAACGGTCAGGTTGTACGGAATACTTGTTGGCGGAAGGGTGTACCAGCCATTGGCCGATCCTCCCCATCCGAAATTGAAATGATAATATTCATCGGTATTATAACCGTCAACCACCACATTATGACCGCCCGATCCGGTCGAAGAGAGCAGGCCCAGCTGAACAGGAAGGGCTGCTTTTATGTTCCCGGCGATCAGTGAATTCAGTGTCGTATCTTCAGGATACACCAACCGGGACTCAATGAAACCAAATCGCTGCCAGGCCATGATGGCCTGTTCCAGTCCATACGTTCCTGAAACGGAAGCGCTGTAGACCTGTTGCGCCGCCACGCCGCAGGCGAAGGTGACGGCCGCCTTGAGTGATGCTGTCAGCGGGCCGTTGACAAGGTAGGTTGCTTCGAGCGAGTCGAGCCAGAGGTTCAGGGTGTCAAAACAGGGAAAATCCCAGGCCTGGTAATCATCGTCAATCCAGAAACTGTTCCCTGATCCGAAATTATGGAAGTAATCATCCGTCATACTGAACCGGGTCTGGTTAATTTCCCGGTGATGGTTGATGATCTGGGCCATGGCAACAGCCGGGCATCCGGCGTAACTGCGAGAGCCGGCATTCAGGTCCATCGGGCACATCGTGTTGTATGGCGCATTCTGGGTCCAGTTGGTCTCAAGCCAGCCTCCTGTGTAGGTGCTTCCTTCGGGCGGCCATTGTTCAAAGAGGGGCGATTTCGGACTGCACCTTAAGAAAGAGGACCAAGCCTGGCGCACAGCATCCCGTTCACGGGCGGAATTGCGCGCCGAAAAACGGATCCGTATCTCAAGGTCTTCTGAAATCGTTTTCACCAAGGATCTTTTTTCAGCAGGAGGGAGGTCGAAATTCCTGTCGGCGGAATAGGCATAAACAGGTTTGATTTTTTCGGATGCCGATATGATCAGGAACCCGGAAGGGGTAAAATGGTAAAGATAACCCACAGGGATCTGTTGTTCATTCAATAGCGGTTCAACAGACTGTATCAGGTTTCCCGGTGCGAGGGTTTGCATAAAGGCCGGGACAGCATGGTTCAGCATGGAGGTTGGCAGGATCTGGGCTGTTACAGACTGGGCGATCCATAAAACAAACCAAAAAAAATGTATTTTTCTCATGGTCAGTGTTCTAGGTATTCAATACAATGATACTGAATTTTCAGTTACATGCAAAGCAAAGGGGTTAAAATTCAGTTGTTTTTCCTAATTTTGCCGGGTTCGTTCATATCCATTCACATTCAACTTAAAGCGCCTTTATGCCCAGATTATTCCAATTAAGCCTTCCCCTTACCTTGATCCTTTGGATTGTGGCTTTGTTTATCAACTTACCTGCAGTTGCGCAGTACCAGGATGATCCAAACCTTGACCAGGTTCCGCGATACCTGCGTGAATATGCACCTGCAAACACCGAAATCCCGCTCTCAACAATTATCACTGTAAATAATTTTGATAATTTCAACCTTGGTGTCGACTTTGGCGAAAGCAACATTGCTGCGAACCCGGTTATCCCGGCCTGGTTTTTTACAGCCTATAATACGAATACCGCCCATCATACTGAAAACGGGATTGACTGGGCAAGCGGCAGCCCCTCATTCGGCGCAACCATGTCGGGAGATCCCGTGGTGGCCTACGACAGCATCGGCACCCTGTTTTATGAAAACATGTACGGCTCCAGCATCCTGGGCTGCAAGGTCATGGCATCCGTTAACAACGGAGCAACCTGGGGCCCCTCCGTCACGGCCATTGCAGGGAACGATGAGAACTGGATTGCCTGCGACCAGACCTCCGGCCCCTACGCACACTATGTGTATACCGTCATGACCAACAACGGTCTCGGCAACTTCGCACGGAGCATGGATCATGGTGCAACTTTTACTTCAACATTTGCCCCGTCCACGCAGTCATTACCCGGCATGATGGTCTGTGTAGGACCCCAGGGAAACATCCAGGGAGGTTCTGTTTAATTGGTTACCAACAGGCGACGCTATTTACACCCCACCTCAACATTTTCCACAGTGAAGCACGTGTGGCGCCCATACACCCGTAAATCCA
>CAZPWZ010000034.1:0-12199 GCA_964590675.1 uncultured Draconibacterium sp. | reverse complement strand
ACCTATCACACCGAGAAAAATTACCAGCATGGGAACAGGTGCTCCCTTCCCAAGGAGAATGGGTTTGAGAATATTATCTGAAAGTCCTCCGGCGAGCAGGTAAACCGACCAGAGCACGGCAGGCATTGTTTCAAGCGATGAGAAAAGGTAGGCGATCACCGGGATAACAACCAACGCCGCAGGGAACTGCAGGATAGCGAGGATGAGCACAAGCAAGGTCCATACGCCCGCCAGGGGAACACCGGCCAGGATAAACCCGAGTCCCACCAGGAACGATTGAATAAATGCCACGGCCAAAATACCCTTGACCACATTTCCAACGGTTTTGAAAGTAATGTCCGCAAACTCATCTCCCCTTTCACCCGCAAGTTTGCGGAAAAACATCCGTATAGCTTCACCAGCGCCTGGTATTACGATTAAAAAACCGGCTATAATCAGCGACACGATCATCTGTAACACTGCACTGCCAACGCTCATCAGTCCTTTGATTAAATTGGTTCCGAAACCAATAAGCTGTTCCCGATGCTGTAATATGGTCTGTTCGAGACTTACTGACGCCCCCATCCAGACATCATAAAGCGGTTTGCCGATCAAAGGCCAGGACTTTACTTCATCAGAGGGCGGAGGAATGGTCAATGTGCCGGCATCGAAATTGGTTTTTAAATGCCTTGCCCCGTCAATCATTGAATCCATGAACAACCATCCGGGGACGATGACAATTACAAGACTGGCCAGCACAATGATAAGGGAGGCGATTTTAGGTTTCCCACCGATGGCGCGTGATAAGGATTGATGCAGTGGGAAAAAAGCCAGGGCAAGAATTAACCCCCACAACATGATGCTTGTAAAAGGAAGCAATATCATCAGGCACCATGCAACTATCAAGGTCAAAAATGCCAGCCGGATCATAATGTCATAAAAATTCTTTGTGGTAATTTGATCGTTCATGTTGGGACAATTTTGGTCGTTATTACTGAATTTCTAGAGCCGTTCAATAAATCTCCTGCCTAAGCAAATAAAATATTGCGGAATCACAAATATAGAACAGATTAAAGGAAAAACATGAAAAAAAACTACCTTTACCTCCCAAACTTTGCATTCACCAATTCTCTGACAAATGAAAATCACTTTCTATGGTGCTGCCGGCGGGGTCACCGGAACAGCCTATTATTGTGAATCGGCCTCGGCGAAGATACTGATCGACTGCGGCATGTTCCAGGGCGGAAAAGATGCTGAGATAAAGAATAAAAAGGCACCCCCGGTCAATTACCATACGCTCGATGCCATTGTACTGACCCATGCTCACCTGGATCACTGCGGCCGTTTGCCCATGGCGATCAGGGCCGGATATCATGGCCCGATTTTCGGCACACCTGCCACCATGGACCTGGCAGCCCTTGTTTTACGTGATTCACTCAAAGTGCAAACGAGCGATCTTGAAAAACTGAACCGCATGCTGGTGCGTAAAGGAAAGCACAAGATTGAGGCGCCATTCGATGAGGATGATGTTGAAACTGCCATCCGGCAGATGCAACCTCTTGCCTACCATAAGCAGGTGCCCGTTGCACCAGGCATGGAGATCATTGTGGGTGAGGCAGGACATATTCTCGGATCCGGAACGCTGAAACTGGCCGTTAAGGAGGGCAGAAAGAAAAAATCGGTGATCTTTTCCGGCGATCTTGGAGCTATTGGAATGCCGATAGTTCGGGATTCAGAGCCATTCAGCGAGGCTGATATGGTGATCATGGAATCGACTTACGGCGACCGCGATCATAAACCACTGCAGGATACCATTGATGAAGCCATCGATATCATCAGTGAGGCGCTGCATACGAAAGGAAAAATACTGGTGCCCTCTTTTGCGATCGGCCGTACCCAGGATATCGTTTACTTTATTGAACAGGCTTTCAGGAAAGGAGGACTGCCCAGGTTTCCGATTTACATCGACAGCCCGATGGCCATTGAGGCGACACGCATATATATGAGTCACCCGGAACTGTTTGATGAAGAGATGATCGAATTCATGAGCAGCAGCGGCAGGCAGCTTGACAAGGGATATATCAGGCCTACTCCCAGTGCAGAGGAATCGATGGCTCTCAACGATATACAAGGACCCTGCATGATCATTGCCGGATCCGGAATGTGCAATGCAGGCCGAATAAAGCACCATCTCCGGCATAATCTGTGGAAACCTGAGACTTCCGTCCTCATCGTGGGATACCAGGCTGAAGGGACCCTGGGACGAAGGCTGGTCAACGGAGATAAATCGGTGAATATCTTCGGTGAACGGATCGCCGTAAGGGCTCAAATACATAAACTCGGAGGATTCAGCGCCCACGCAGGCCAGACCGATCTGCTCAACTGGTTTAATGTGCTTGCGCCTGCGCGGCCAAGGGTTGTGCTGACACACGGTGAAGATAAAGCCAGGCTGCCCCTGGCCAAAATCATACGTTACCAGTATGGGCTGGTTCCTTTTCTGCCGCAGTATGGCGAAAGTATTGAGCTTTAATCCTTCAGATGTTTTCTGATCAGTTCGAGCATTTCATTGGCCCTGATCGGTTTTGCAATGAATTCGGAACATCCGGCAGCAAATGCAGCCTCACGATCCCGGTCCTCGGCGTATGCTGTTTGTGCAATCACGACCATATCCTTCCGGAACGATATCAACTGCCTCGTAGCCTCCAACCCTGTCATTCCGGGCAGTCTGATATCCATCAGTACTATATTCACAAAAGAGATTTTCCGGCAAAGTTCAATGGCATCTTCTCCCCGTTCTGCATGGTAAACCCTGGCCATAGTTGGTTTGAGTAATGCATCTAAATAACTGAAATTAATATGGT
Source organism: uncultured Draconibacterium sp. (assembly GCA_964590675.1). GTDB lineage: Bacteria > Bacteroidota > Bacteroidia > Bacteroidales > FEN-979 > CAIVAT01. The sequence goes on along the minus strand of CAZPWZ010000034.1, from coordinate 9,359 downwards.
CATCTTCGACCACAAGTATGGTTTTCCCCTGCCAGTTATAGAACCATTTTGAGTCCATAAGAAATAATGGCATTATTGTATCGTTCAAAAATACGAAAGTTACTTCATAAATTCCCTACCTTCGTTTTTTAATTCCACCCTATGAACACTGATTTCCGGCGCACTAAAATAGTCGCCACCATTGGTCCGGCAAGCAGTTCTCCGGACATGATACGCCAGCTGATCGAAGCCGGCATGGACGTTGCCCGTCTGAATTTCTCACACGGAAAGTACGATGATCATGCGCAGGTTATCAGATCACTGCGTAAAATATCGGATGAACTTAACCGGCCTGTCACTATTTTTCAGGACCTCCAGGGACCAAAGATCCGTGTCGGACAGCTTCCTGGTGGAAAACTGGAGATCGTCGCCGGAGAAATCGTCACGCTCCTGCCCCAGGAAGAATATTCATCCGGCAGGCCTGGAATTCCGATCGATTATCCTTATGTGGCCGAAGAGGCCAGGCCAGGGATGCAGGTCTTGCTGGCTGATGGGCTTTTTGAACTGGAAGTAACTGAGATAAAAGGCAAAGATGTGCTTTGCCGCGTGATTGAAGGAGGCTGCCTGACCGATCACAAAGGGGTTAATTTCCCGAATCTGAATCTGAGGCTTCCGTCCCTTACGGAAAAGGACATCCGCGACCTGGAATTCGGACTTTCCCAGGACATCGACTGGGTTTCGCTCAGCTTTGTAAGGTCGGCCGAAGATGTGATCTCCTTGCGAAACCTCATCAAGGAAAAAGGATTTCAGAAACCCATCATTGCAAAGATTGAAAAACCTCAGGCCATCGAACACCTAGAGGAGATTGTGAAGGAAGTGCAGGACATCATGGTTGCCAGGGGTGATCTCGGGGTTGAAATGAGTCCCGACAAGGTCCCCATGATCCAGAAACGCATCATTGAACTCTGCAACCGCAGCGGAAAGACGGTGATCACCGCCACGCAGATGCTCGAAAGTATGATCAGCGAACCCAGGCCCACCCGTGCCGAGGCCAGCGATGTTGCCAATGCCATCATCGACGGCACCGATGCCATCATGCTGTCGGGAGAAACAGCCATGGGCAAATACCCGGTGAAAGCGGTTGAAATGATGGTCAGGATTGCCCTTGATGTGGAGTCCAGGATCGAGTTCAAGACCTACCCTCCTGCAGGTCAATCAGATATTATTGCCCTGAGCCGGGCTGCAAACCAGATAGAGGATGTTGTTAAACCTGTGTGCATTGTCGACCTGACTACAACCGGAAGAAGTGCCCAATTCATCGCAGCAGAACGCCCTGGTTCGCCGGTGTTTGCGTTTACCGCCCACATCAGGGTCTATCACATGTTGAACCTGCTGTGGGGCATAAGGCCTATCCTGATCGATGACCATCCCGACACTTTTGAAGAAATGGTTGTGATCGCCGAAAAAAACCTGCTGCAGCGGAACCTGGCCAAACCAGGGGACAAGATCCTGCTGCTGGGTGGTATCCCGGCACATACGGCAGGGGGAACCAATTTCATCAAGATACACACGATAGGATAATGATCAAACCGGATCAATATCGGCATCAACCCCGTTTAAACTGCGGAGTTTGACCTGAAATGAACTTGTTGCTGTAGCGGTGGATATCAGTCGGAGAACTTGTAACTTACCCCGGCATTGATAATTGAATTGGTGCCGATGCCGAACTCACCGAAAAAACTGAGCGCACGCCCGACACGAAATCCAAGCAGGGTCATTTGACCGGCCGGCAATAATTTTTGCCCCGTGGAATTGGTGTTATTGTATGTTTCATCGTAAAAATCCATGGTCACGCCAATACCGATTCCTGAATACATGCAGAATGAGGTTGTGTTGAGGTATCGGAAACGCACATTGGCGATCCCCTGCCACAAGTTATCGGTTATTTCATGAGTGTAAGAATTGGGATAGCTCGAAGAATAATCGTAGGAGGTTCCCGAACGGCCAATTTTTGTATAGCTTAACTGGAAACCCACCGCAATTACCTTATTCAGTGACCTGGAAAATCCAACCAGGAAGGTGCCGGATAATGAGTTCGCCTTGAGATCTTCCCTTTCAATAAAGTAAAAGATCGTCCCGGTACCGTATGACACATATAGGTCATTCGGCAGGTCGGACTGATTCTTTTTTGCAGGTGTTGTCTTTGCCACATTTTCCTGGCCATAGGTTGAAAGCACACCCGTAAAGAAAAACGCCAGTGCAACGATAAACAGGTTTTTCATTTTTGGTATCTAAATAATAATTGATACATAAGCAACTGATAATTAATATAATCACACATAAAGGCAAAGGTATGCCGCATCGGAGGCAATCCGAAGTTTAAATTTGCAATCCTTCGGAACGATAAACTTTTCAAAAGGTTTATAGGTTTTCCATTCCGTTTCACCGGGCAAGAGTACCACCATGATCCCGGAGATAACGGTCATATGCTCGACCGAGGAAGTTCCGAATTCATATTCCCCGGGAGCCATCACACCCATGGTGGCAGGTCCGTCAGCAGTGGAAAAGGCAATTGACTTTACATTGCCGTCAAAGTATTCATTGGTTTTAAACATAGCATAACAGTTTGATATATCAAAATTACAAACAAATTGGCTTTGTTAACATGGTAACAGTAATTAAATATTTATTATGGGATACTGATAAAAAAGGGGAATCAAAAATCCAAGGCAGCCTTATTAGTAACTGCACAACTCAGAACGGGTATTTTAACTAATTTTGCATCAGAATGAGATACACTGATCCAGTTTAGAAAATGATTACAGGTAATCAGAACTACGGTTTATTTTTAAAGTTTTTCGAAGCATATGCCCCGGTTGGTTTTAATGATATTGATCCTAATGATGCGCTGTTGAAGGATCTTGAGAATATGATGGAAATAAACGATCAGTTTTTTTATATCGGGGCACTCACGAAAATGAAAATCATCTTTGTCAGCAAACGGTCTGAACAGATGATGGGCATTAAACCAAAGGATCTCCAACCCGACCATTTTTTTGATGCATCACACCCTGATGATCTCATGAGAGGCAGCCTGGGAAGGGTCAGGTTATTTAAAATGGCACATAATGTTTCTGTTGCAAAAGAAGGATTTTCACTGATGTCGAGCAACTTCAGGATCAGAAATGCAATAGGTGAGTATTCAAATATGCTTATGCAATTGTATGTGTTTTACAAACCACTCCCCTATGAATCAACGTTTGTCATTAAGGTCCACACCAACATTGATTGGTGCAAAAAAATAAAATTTGGAGATCATTTTTACACAGGAAACGACTTGTCGTATTTCAGGTACCCTGATGAAGAATTGCTAAGGGTGAGGGTTCCGTTCTCAAATCGTGAACTGGAAATTATGCATTTGATAGAATCGGGTCTGGACAGTTATCAGATCGCTGAAAAAATATTCCTCAGTCCTCTGACTGTATTCACTCATCGCAGGAACATTTTAAAGAAGTCAGGAAAATCGACCTTGTCAGATGTGATTTATGATCTTAAGGAGCGAGGCATTCTTTAAAAACCGGATTCTCAACTTCCTTAATTGCAAGTAAAGCAATAAACGTTTATAGCATGTTATGCATTTGTGTTTTTTGTTTGTTCAATGAATTCCTGTTAGAATTCTGATTCACTTTTCTAAAAGAAAATGGTGCGCATAGTTTTAAAGTTAATGCTTTCCATCAAGGCTTTTCTCCAAAAGCTTATCATAATACCCTTTATGATCAATTACCCCATTTTCTTTTGCATACTGCATCCAATCGCTAATAAGGGAATCCCTTTTTGCAGAAAACTGCTGCGACAAATCATAAATTTCTCCCGGGTCATTTTCAATGTTATACAGCTGCCAGGTACCTGTTCCGAAAGGCTTACCCAATCGCAGGATTTTCCAGTTGCCCTTGATATAGGCTTTCCCCTCAAACAGCTCCCAGCCCATGCCTTTCTCAGCGTCCAGCGCAGCTGTTTCTCCATTCAGCAGCGGAAGGATGGATATCCCGATGGGTTGTTTTAAAGGGGTACCTTTTGTTTCCTTCGGATAGTTAGCCCCTGCAAGGGCCAATACCGTTGGCATGACGTCAGAAACATGGACGAAGCTTTTATTCCACTCACCTTCGTGCTTTATTCCGGAAGAAGGCATTTTGACAATTAATGGGGCTCTGATACCACCTTCCGAAGTGAAAGCTTTATACATCCTTAACGGTGAGGAAGATGCTTGTGCCCATCCCGGACCCATATCGATACAGGAGTTGGGTAACCCCAGGTTTTCAAGCGTATTATTGAAGGAGCTTAAATATTTTCCGTCGCCATTGCCCGGGTAGGCAGTGGCTGGTGCGCCATTGGCACCATTGTCGGACATAAAAAGTATCATGGTGTTGTCATACATCCCTTCTTTTTTCAGGTAGCTAATGATGCGGCCAATACTCATATCCAGGTAGTCAACCATGGCCGCATAAACCTCCATGTTCCGTGCATACTCTTTTTTCTGTTCGGCATTGAGGGATTCCCATTTTGGAATTCCGCTGGGTGCAAAACTGTTTACGTCCTTTGCCACGATGCCCAGTGCTTTTAGGTTGCTGAGCCGGAGGTTTCGCAACGAATCCCATCCCATGTCGAATTTTCCCCGGTATTTTTCAATATATTCTTTGGGTGCATGCAACGGGTCATGTGGGGCAGTGTAGGCAGCATACATAAAGAAAGGTTTATGGTCTGCTTTGTTTTTTTCAATATAGGCTATCAGGGTGTCAGTGTAATTTCGTGTTGAGTAGAAATCAGCCGGAAGTTCTGCCAGTTTTTTTCCATTCACACTGTATTGCATCCCCTGTAAAGGGGATAACGACTTCAGGTCAGCATAATGGCTTCCTCCGCCCCCTAACAAGGCAAACGATTCTTCAAACCCTCTGTCTTCCGGGGTTTGTCCTTCTTCTTCTCCCAGATGCCATTTGCCTGCCATGTAGGTGTGGTACCCATGCTGCTGCAATATTTCGGGAATGGTCACAACCTGTTCATTCAAATGGCCTGAATAACCGGGCAGCCCTTCTAATGCAGGATAAGTCATTTCGCTCATGATGCCCAGGCCGGCAATATGGTTGTCCTTTCCTGTGAGCAGCACCGAACGGGTTGGTGAACAGGTTGGCAAAACGTGAAAAGAAGAGAACAGCATGCTCTCCTTTGCCAAATTGTCGAGAACCGGTGTTTGTATGTTTCCGCCAAATGGACCGATATCGCTGAAGCCTAAATCATCAGCAACGAGAAGGATAATATTAGGTTTTAATTGAGTTTCCTTATTTTCATTTTGCTGCTGGCGTAAATTGCATGCTGAAACTAAAATTAGAACAAGCGTGCATAAGACAATGTTTTTCAGCGATTTCATAATGTTAAATGGTTTTTACGTTGAGTAAATTTATTTCAATCGTTACTACACAAATTTATAATAAAAAAGGAACCTGTGTTAACCTATTTTCCATGCAATTGCTCCTGTAATGTAAGGATAGGTTTTTGATTAATTTTTACCAGCCTTGTTTCAGGATGGTCAAGTGCGAGAATCAAAAAAATCACCATGGCAAAGATGATGGCGAGCACAATGCTGATCTTAAACCCGCCCTTCCCCGAAATACCAAACTGGTAGCCCAGCGCCATCATCGATAAGAATGAACCCAGATATAAAACAAGGAGAACTGCAAAAGGAATGCGGGACGCTATAAATAAAGTAATCCGTTTGTTAAAACCATCAACAATGTTGGTTATGGATGTGGAATAGAGTCCAAACTCTACCGTACACCGGTCATTTTCAGGCGTTGTTTTCACCTGATTCCAAAGCATTTCAAGAATATTCTGTGAACGGGAAATCGCTGCATCGATCTTCGAGGGATCTTTGGAAAGGTCGACCCAGAGATCAACATATTCGGTCAGAAGTTTTTGGGCACCGGAACGGTGTGGTTCCTTTAACAGTTCTGTCCGAAGGTAGGTTGTCCTGATATGAGATACTTCTTCCAGAATTAAGGTTTTCCGTGTATCATAATGATTGGAAGCAATCTGAAATGTGAATGCCAGCATGAAAGTGAGAAGGCTTAAAACAGCGCTGACAATGGAGGTTATAGCGGACCTTGGCAAATCAGGTGATTTCCTTACAAGGTAAGAACCGTAAAGCTGACCGAGATAAATGGCTAACAATACGGCGAAAAGCGGGAGGAGAAACATCCCGGCTATTTCAAGAAAATAACTGAACACCATGTTAGTGGTTCATTGTGCATGAGTACAGATTTTACCAACTATTTTATCAAGCCCTTATTTGTCAATTCAGTTTTAGAGAATCTGTTTTTTTACATTTTGAATTTACCCGGAAATTGATATGGTTCGACCTATATTCTGACAAAAATAATTATAATTTCAACAATGTGCAGGATATATCATACTCGATATTGAGTATTTTTTCATGAATTAATTAAATCTGCTGCAATGTTATATGATTGATAACTATTTATAGCTTACACAGTACACCAAAAAAAAAAGGGCCATCCCAAAACCACTTAGGATGGCCCAACCAAACACATAACTAACAACCCAGGCCTTCGATTTTCCCTGATCCGATGGCAATTAAATTACCTGAATGCTAAAACCGAAAGGCCAAGGTTTCCAGTTTATATTACATTTTAATAAGCTTCAATGTCTCCTTCGTATTGCCGGTTGTTACCTGGATGAAATAAATGCCCGGCTTCAGGTTCTCGGTTCCGATGGTGCTTTTCCGCTCTCCGTTAAGATTAATGGATTGCGCTTTGATACCGCTCATGCCAATGATTTCCACCCTTGACATCCCGGCATCTGTCGCCCCGCTGAGTTCGATTGTAAATGAACCATTCGTGGGATTCGGATACACCTTGATGCTTTGAGTTGCCGCCATATCAGGCAAGGCAGTCTGAACATCGCCAGCCAGTGCCGTATTGTTGACAACAGGGTTTGCTGGTGTTGTACACCATGGTCCTCCTGGGGCAATGTACCCATGCATGTAACCACCGGCTTCAACCGTTGTTCCAGGATAGTAGATGATGTTCTGCCCGGCGATCATGGTGGCGCTGCCGCCGTTCTGAACAACGAATGCAGTCCCGCTGCCGGCTATAAAAATTGTCTGGGTGGCATTGTAACAATTGGCTTGCCCGTTGCCGACGACGACATTCTGTACCGTTGAGGTAGGAGGCACCGGGTTTGGATTGACCGTTATGATAACCACATCGGTCATCGCTGTTCCGCAATTACCGCCTGATGTTTGAGTCAGCCTGTAATGGGTTGTAACAGTCAGATTGCCTGGCGCATAATTTAGTGAGATGGCTCCGGCAATATCATTGAATGTGATGCCATCCAGGGAACTTTGCCATTGATAGGTGTAGGGATACAATCCTCCGGTTGGCGCTGTGCCGGTAAGGGGAGCAGGCACCGTATTGTAATTGATCGTCTGGTTGGCCGAAATGGTTCCTGCAGTCAAAGGAGCTGAAACTATAACATTGAAATTAGGAACGGATGTTGGCCAGCATCCGTAAATATTCATGCAATTCACACTCACATTCTTGTAACCGGTTGTATTCCAGGTCACCGTGATCATATTTGTTCCGGCTCCTGAAGTTATGGTACCGCCAGCTGAGATGTTCCAGGTATAATTAAGATATCCCGGCTCGGTGGTGTAAACATTCCCGGCAGAACCAGCACAGGTGAAAATTTGTCCTGAGATGGTGATAACAGGAATCAGGCAGGGGGTTGTAAATTCCTGATCGATCCCATAGGATGTTCCGCCATTGTTTATTCCGACACAGCGGAAGTGATAGGTTGTATTCGGGATTAATCCGGTTAACGCGGCTAAAACAGAAGTTGTGGTTGTTCCGGTCAACGTGGAAGGTGTGGCCGTAAAAACTGATCCGTAAGCGGTGGTCAACCCGTATTCAAAACTAACCACTGTGGCGCTATTGCCCGGGTTGACGGTTCCATTCAGGGTTGCTTCGGTGATGGTCACCAATGTAGCAGGATTACTTGTAACAACCGGAAGCACCGCCAGCGTGGTAAAGGTCATATCAGTGCCGTTGGTAGTACCCGTTGCATTGGTGCCATTGATACGGTAATGATACAAGGTGTTGGGAACTAACCCGGTAATGGCTGCATTGACCCCAACTGTGGTAATTCCGTTAACTGGCGACTGTGTCGGGGTGACGGTAGAACCGTATGCCGTTGTCAGTCCGTATTCAAAGTTTATCGCCGTCGTCTGGTTGTTTGCGTTCACAGTGCCGTTCAGGATCGCTCCTGCAGGAGTTATGCCATATGCTGTCAGGGTGGTAACCGTTGGAGCCGGTGCAAGCGTTGTAAAACTCATGGTTTCACCATTGATTCTCCCGGATGCATTGTAGGCATATACACGGTAATAGTAGGTGGTGTTCGGTATTAAACCGCTAATGGTCAATGCGGGTGCAAAAGTACCATTAGCTGTCGCTCTGTTTGGAGTGGGAGTCAGTCCTGCTATCATCATGGTTGCCGGTGAAAGTCCATATTCATATCTGAAGTCGGTAGGAATTGCAGTGGATGCTGTGGTCACTACGGTACCATTCAATTTTCCTCCCGTGGCAGTGATCAGGGTTGCAGCCAAAGTCGTGGCAGATGTCGGAAGTACTGGTGTCGTAAAACTCATGGTGGCACCGGTGGTTGTTCCGGCTGCATTGGTCGCCACTGGTCTGAAATAATACAAAGTAGCGGGTAGTAATCCGGTAACCACTGTTGGTCTTGAACTCGTGCTGGTCCCGGTGATTGGATTCGACGGGAAGGCGATGCTTGATCCGAAAGCAGAGGTAATGCCATATTCGTATATCAGGGTTGTATTGGCATTGTTGGCGCCTGTGTTTGAATTAAGTGTTACCCCGGTCGCCGGGAATGTTGCCGCAACCGTGGTTACGGTTGGTGTTTTAACTGATGCAATGGTCATATCTGAACCGTAAACAGTGCCGGTTGAATTAGTGGCAACTATACGATAGTGGATTGTTTGATTCAGGGAGGAAGTGGATAACGTGATATTTGCAGTGGTTACAGTTGTCGTGGAAGTTCCTGTCACAGTGACCGGCACTGCATTTACCGTTGTTCCGTAGGCTTCAGTAAATCCATACTGGAAGGTGACTGTTGCAGCGGTTCCATTTGCGTTGACGGTTCCATTCAGGTTTAATATACCGGTTGTGGTTGCCCAGGAAGCTGAAGTTGTTGAAACAGTCGGGAGATCGGCTGCAGTAAAGGTCAGATTTGCACCATTTGAAGTACCAGTAGCATTGGTGGCGTTTACCCGGTAGTTATAAACCTTTCCGGGG
>CAZPWZ010000033.1:0-12824 GCA_964590675.1 uncultured Draconibacterium sp. | reverse complement strand
AAATGCACTGTTCAGTTGTACTGGTATTCTAAACGATGGCGGAACGGCTGACTATCCGTACTACTGGACAAGCACATCGGCTATTCCAAATGCAAACGGGACTTATGCTTCTGCGTGGTATGTCGCTTTTGGCAGGGCGGAAGACGGAAATGGCGAAGACCTCCACGGTGCCGGTGCAGTGCGTTTTGACGCGAAGGTATTGGGTAGCGGACAGGGAGAAGAAAGGGTGCTTAACTACGTGCGGTTGGTAAGAAATATTAAAAAACGAGCATGAACGACTCTCATCTCCTTATGGATAAGGAGGCAAGGGGATCAGGTGGATAAAATAATAACTTTGTGAAATGAAAGCACTTTCGCTAAACAGCAGAAAAATTGAAATCCTGTTTTACGTTTTAATATGGGCTCTGGTTTTCTCTGTACCCTATTTCAGCGAACGCGGCTCCGGGTACCTTGACTGGAAAAACATTCCAGGACAATGGGCAGCTCTCTCGGGATATCTCATTGTTTTCCTGGTAAATGTTTATATCCTGGTCCCCCACTTTCTTTTAAAGAAGAGATACCTGTATTACTTTGTTCTGACAATAGTTTTGATAACGCTTGTGATTGCGGTTAACCTCATTGTCCCTCCGGCCTTTTCGCAGCATGCCGGCGCGGGAATGGATGTCCCACCCGATGGATTCAGATCCCCCGGCCCCGACTCGCCCAATCTAAAACCACCTTTCATGGTTTTTTTTGATACGCTGATCATTTGTATTCTAACCGTGGGAACCGGTACAACAATTAAACTGATGTCGAAATGGCTGAGCGAAGAGCGGCTGAGAAAGGATGCCGAGAAAGAACAACTCAAAACCAGCCTGGCTTTACTGAGGCACCAGGTAAGTCCCCATTTTTTCATGAACACCCTGAACAACATCCATTCGCTCATAGAAATAAATTCGGAAAAGGCCCAGGATGCGGTGGTTCGGCTATCCACGCTTATGCGTTACCTGCTCTATGATTCGGCTCAAAGCGCGATCGAGCTGAAAAAGGAGATCGAATTCATTAACAGTTTCATATCACTGATGCAACTCAGGCATTCCGAGGAGGTTGATGTCACCATTGTGATCCCGGATCAAATCCCTGAGGTAAAAATTCCACCGATGCTTTTTATTTCATTGCTTGAAAATGCCTTTAAGCATGGGGTTTGTTACCCGTTAAAATCGTATATTTACTTTGAACTCCAGATGAGCAGCACTTTACTGACATGTATCATCAAAAACAGCAAGCATAAAGTTCCGGCAAAGTATCAGGGCGAATATTCGGGAATCGGTCTCGATAACATCAAGGAGAGTTTGAAGTTATTGTATGGGGATGACTACCAATTGAATATCTTTGATAAAGAAAGTGAATTTGAAGTCGACCTTAAAATTCCATTATGAAGATTTCATGCATCGCCATTGACGATGAACCCCTGGCTGTAAAAAAAATATCAGCATATATTCAGAAAACACCGTTCCTGGAACTTGTGGCTGAATGCCGGAGTGCATTCGAGGCGATGGAGATCATCAGCAAACACCCGGTCCAGCTCCTGTTTATTGATATCAACATGCCGGATCTGAATGGGATGGAATTTGTAAAATCACTGGCAGTCAAGCCCTACATCGTGTTTACCACAGCGTACAGCGAATATGCCGTGGAAGGTTTCCAGGTTGATGCAGCGGATTATCTGTTAAAACCCGTCACCTACAACAGTTTTTTGAAAGCAGCCAACAAGGTGAAAAATCTCATCGATTTGACCACCGGCAGCCAAAAGGAAAGTACCAGGGCAACAGTCAGTCATTTGTTTGTAAAATCAGATTACAAACTCATCCGCATCGAACTGGATGATATCAAATATATTGAAAGCCAGCACGAGTATATCAAGATCCATTTGATCAGCAGTGCCCCGGTGGTGACGCAACTGAGCATGAAGGCCATCGAAGAACAACTCCCCGCCGACCGGTTCATGAGGGTTCACCGTTCATTCATCGTAAATCTTACTAAGATTTCAGTGATTGATAGAAACAGGGTTGTTTTCGACGGCAAGGTATACATCCCTGTCAGCGACCAGCAGAAGAACAAATTCCAGGAGTATATTGATGGGACGATTATTAATCAAAATTCCACTAAGCATTGAAATAGTAATGGATAAGATTAATCGAATTAAAAGAAGCATTGATCCAATCGTTTCGTTTACCGGGGAGGAATTATCGGTATTCGCTGATTCCTTTGAAGTAAAAAACCTTAAAAAAAATGAATTCTTTTTAAAAGAAGGCCAGGTGTGCAATTATATTGGCTTTGTTAATCAGGGAGTAATGATTTATTTCAAATCCATTGATAATGGCAATGAGGTAACAACTGACTTTGCTTTTGAGGGTGACTGGGTGACAGTTAACCTGAGCCGTTTGAATAACTCACCATCGTTGATCAACATTAAAGCAATTGAAGACACGGAATTATTGGTCATCCGGCAAGCTGATCTATCCAGCTTATATCTTCGGATTCCGAAACTGGAGCGTTTAGGCAGAATATTAATAGAACAGGCATATTTAAGAATGGTTCAGCAAAACCTCGATTTGCAAACACTTTCAGCAAAAGATCGTTATGAAAGCCTGCTGGATAAATATCCTGAAATCTTTCAAAAGGTGCCGCTGTACCATATCGCGAACTACCTGGGTATTGCACCGAAGTCATTAAGCCGGATCCGCTCGGATTTTTTTTCGAAATGACAATTTGGTAACAAATGTGGAGCAATTGAACTTTCAATTGTCAGGAATTTTGCATCATAAATTTTAAAAGTTTATAATATGATGAAGCAATTATTCCTTTTAGTTATACTGTTAGCTGTAACGACAACAATTTCGGCAGAGTCCGATTCAACCAGCGGAACTTTTTTAAAACCAAATCCACGAAATTATGAGGTAAAACATGCAATTGAGGTCGAAAGCCTGGTTCCGATGTTTTTTTATGGTGGGTATCACATTGGGGTCGGTTACCGTTATAAACATTTCAGGGTCAGGGTAAGCGTTATCAACGGGGGCAGTTATAACGCAGACGGGCAGGCCATTGGTGAAGTCGACGAGGGGTATAAGCGGTATTATACCACATCCCCTGGCTTTTTCCTTGGATACAATGTGTGGAAAAATCTGGAAATTTATGGTTATTATGAAAGACACACATTTAAGGTGGAACAGATGTCGACAGGTGAAATGCAAAACATCCCTTCAAATGATTTTGGTATTGGAATCAGTTACCAGTTTTTTCTTGGCCGGGTCTTTTATATCCAGCCTGGTATTCACAGTTATTTCAGAGCTGAACAAAGCGTGACCTATTCAAATCATGAAACCTATACCATACCCACATTTGAATTGTCTCCGGTGGTTAGAATAGGTGCCCGGCTCTGGCGAAAATATTGAGACACCTGAGTTAATAAGACACCTATGAAATACTTTTTTTCAGCACTGCTTTTTTTTCACGGAGCAATCCACCTGATGGGATTTGCAAAAGCCTTTGGATACGCTCCGATCGAGAATATTCACTCACAAATACCCGCAACATCCGGACTGTTATGGTTGGTAGCCTGTGCATTATTTATTGCAGCAGGTATTGCTTTTCTTGCCAAAGCGGATTGGTGGTATCTGGTTTCATTAATTGCAGTTGTCCTTTCATCGTTCCTCATTATTTCGGTATGGGAAGATGCGAAATTCGGGACCACGGCCAATATCATCATCCTGGCCGGGACAATGATCGGATATGGAACTTCATCATTCTATCGGGTTTATCAGCGGGAAGTGAATGTTAATTTATCTCATCGGAGTTCCCATCCTGACGCTCTTTTAACAGAAAACGACCTGATTGATCTTCCAGAACCGGTAAAAAAATACATCCGTTTTACGGGGTCCATTGGCAAACCCAAAGTAACGAACTTCAGAATAGAATTTTCCGGGAAAATCAGGAAGAACGAGCAATCGTCCTGGATGCCTTTTACTTCGGAGCAGTACAATTTCATGAATGCTGCAACCCGACTTTTCTTTATGAAAGCAGTCATGAAAGGATTACCTGTTTCCGGTTTTCATAGTTTTAAAAATGGGGATGCCTTTATGGATATTCGATTGTTGTCGCTATTTAAAGTGCAGTACCAGTCGGGCAAGGAGATGGGAATTGCCGAAACAGTGACTTTTTTTAATGACATGTGTTGCATGGCACCTGCAACCTTGATCGATAAAAGGATCAAATGGCTCGATTCAGACAACAGCAGTGCACATGCAGAGTTTTCGAACAACGGGATCACCATTACGGCCAGGCTCTATTTTAATAATACAGGTGAACTTGTAAACTTTGTCTCGGACGACAGGTATGCCGCCGGGGACAACAACACCATGAAGCGTTTGCGCTGGTCAACCCCCTTGAAGGAGTACCGGGAAGTTGACGGGTACACGCTGGCAACCTCCGCTGATGCAATTTACACTTATCCCGAGGGAGATTTGTGTTATGGCACCTTTACGCTGAAGCATATATTTTACAACCGTTGAAATGAAAATATTCCCGACTACACCGCATTGTTGAATATCCGAAGTTTTAACGACATCCTGGAAAAACCAGCCTTTGAATTTTCGTCGGAATCATTTGGTATTTAACAGTCGTTGAGAAACCACGAACATAAAAGACTTTTGAAGGTCAATGCTAAGTATGGTGTATTCAAGTGAATTATTGCTTAATAAGTTTGATGGCATGAGCAGAATTTTGATCCCTCACCTTTAAAAAATATATTCCGGATGACAATGCAGAAAAATCCTGCTGCTCTATTTTCATCCCTGACCACAGAAGCCGCCCCATGGAATTGTGAAGCTCAAATATTTCTTTTCCCTTTGCATTCGCCAGATTTACTTTTCCCAAGAACGGATTGGGATAAATATTCAATTGTTCTTCGGCATTACTATCATTCAACCCTGTGGATGCACCGGCATCCCTGACCAACCTTACATAATTGTAAATTCTTATCGCGTCGCCCTGGGGCCCGAATCCATAAGGGTAATTCGCCGGATCGCCGGTTTTTGGATCGCTGCGCTGTGCACCTGCGCCATGTACATCAATCCAACCTCCATAAACAGCCATGTATCCCATGGCCCTCCCAAATGATAAATAGCAGGCAGATTTGCCATTGGCTGGTGTTTGTGAACAAAAAGTCGTACTGCTCCAATAATAACCATAATCTGCAACACCTGCTTCATTGGTGATCTGTGTACAATTGAATACTGGATTTATGGCTGCTGAAAATGTTGTTGCAGGCGAACGGTCATAATCAATCAGACTTTGCAATTCCTTGGCATCCGGCAGCCGCCAGTCTGAATATCCTGCGTAGGTGAAATTTTCAGCATAACTGAGTGCATTTTGCCATAGAACTCCTGTGTCGTTGTCGTTTTGCATCCACATCAGGTCAGTTGCATTATCGGTGATCGTTTCGTTGCCATTATCGGTAAAACTATTTGTTCCATACGCTGCATTGCCACGGCAGTAAAGAACATAGTACTTCTTCTGATTACCTGAAGGATATCCTTTGATTCGTCCATCGGCAAAGTTGACGCCAAACATGGTCGATTGTCCCCCCATGGTGGTAGAAACATAAATTGTTGTGGTTGCATATTGAGCATCAATAAGGCGTTCATTGGCAGTCGCCCCGTGTTGACTAGCATTGAGGTCGCCATAACCAAAATCAAAATAGCTGGTGTTAATATATGGCACCGCAGTCCCCTGCTGCGTGGCGTTTGGATTTGGTTCGGCACCGTAGTACATAATCAACGAGTAAAGCTCCTTAATACTTGGCAGTCGCCAGTCTGTATATCCGCCTGTATTACATGATGCTGCTGCTGAAAGAGCATTGTCATAGGTCAGTTTATCGTAATAATTTATTACACCGTCACCATTTCGGTCGGTGGTCTTCTGCCACATTAAACCCGACACATGATCGGTGATGGTTCCGTTGCCGTTGTCGGTGTATGAGGGTGTGTTACCCGGATGATTGGCGTTCTGACCAAAGAATGGCTGACCAACAGTGGGTAATGAAATAATGACTGAATCATTGTACGAATTTGTCTGCCCTGTGCCGACAACCGGATAACTCTGTCCATATCCGGACCCGTAGTGTAAAGACAGCAAAATAAAAGTTGTAAAAACCCTGGTGAAATTTTTCATTATCAATATTCTTTTAAATCAGTTGCTATTTCACGACAATAAACTTTTTAACCGTCATGTTATTCCGGATGTAGTATAGTCCGTCTGGGTAGGTAGAAATATCAATTTTATGAGTTTCTTTAATGATCTCAGACCACATTTCAACTCCTGCACTGTTATATATTCTTGCTTCACCTGAAATACCCGTGATTGTGATGTAACCGGATGCCGGGTTTGGATAGGTTAGAATATCATCAGCATGTTTATTTTCATTCATACCCAATGATAAAACACAGGCATCTGAAACCGGATTGGAATTCTCGATGGTGCTTCCGGGAATCAACGCATGCCCTGAAAATCCACTATAATTTTCCGGATAAAATGAGCATCTGAAAACCAAATTTTGAGTTGGAATATTGCCCTGAAGTATAATGCCTGCTCCATTTACAGGATTAACATATTTCCAGACCATGGTCCCCGTAGTGGTTACTTCAATAAAATTTCCGGCTGGTCCGTTGCACATTAATACGTTGCCATTGCTTAATTGCTGCGCCCCTGAAATATTCTGGGCATAAAAAGCATTTGGGTTGCCGGCATTATAAATCCATGAAGTTGAAAGAGGCAAATATGGTAAATCGGGCATATAATTAAAACCAGTTACCGGCGGATTTATAATTTCAACGGTTGAATAATTGCCGCCGGGTCTTGCAACTCCGTTGTTAAACACCATGATCTGACTGGCAAATGGCAACCCGGATTCAATCCAATTTGCATTATGCTGACCAAAGAATTTTTTATCGGCGGATGTCCCATTATTATATACCTGCGGGTTGCCCCATCTGTATAAGAAATCACCACCTTTTCCGGAATTCCCGCCGGTATGACCAGATGCCTCTGCAGTAGTTGTACTGTGATCAATGATCCATATCTCACTCATATTATGGGCGCTTAACATGATCTGATCCAGGGATTGATTGTAATCTATCGAGTTTAAATGAATCCAATCAGCAGCAGTTGCACTGGCTCCAAAGTTCAGGTTTAATAACTGCGGATTAGCGGCAATAGAAGTGAAATTGGGCTTTGTTGCGTCAAAATCCTGGGCCAGGTGATCCCAAAGATGCCATTCCCAGACGACATTTCCTCCATTTGCACCCACTGGCTGAATTTCCAGTACCTGCTCAGACCATAATGTTGCCGCCACCAGCGACGGATTTCGTCCCTGCGCAATTGCTTCAGCCTTTGTTTTTAGTTCCCAGGCGATAATCAGAACATTTCCATTGGGCAGGACTTTGGAATCATGATGCTGGCATTTTGTGGCGTCTGAAACAGTATAACTCCAAGTGACGTTGCCATCCCAGTCGGTCATCTCCACTATTCCGCCCTGTCCCCCGGCAATGAATGTGGTATTGTTGGCATTACCAGTCCGGAATAAGGTGCCATCCGTTAAAAGATAAACCGATTGCCCAGGTTTGCAGGCACTATTCCATGTTTTCACTTGCCTTCCGCACTTGTCGATCAAATAAGTGGTGGTTGCATTGATGGGAGCAAATAATACATAGCCGTCATCTAAAGTTCCTGCATCATGCTGAATGAGGCCAACAGTCTGAGAATTAGCCTGACACAATCCGGCCAGGAGGAAAATTGCAATGAGTACCTTTCGTTTCATTTTTGAGTTTTAGGATGCATTTTTCTCACTCCAGGGTAGGGAGAATTACTCATTTTTGCAATAACATCCAGGATAATACCACATTCTTAGTTTTTAAAATATTTTTGCATTAACCGGAGTAATTCATTTTTGTTGATGGGCTTTGGAAGATATTCATTGCATCCCGCATCTATGGCCTTTCCCCTGTCACCAGAAAGTGCATAGGCTGTCTGTGCAATGATGATCACCTTTTGGTTAAATTGACGGATCTGGCGGGTGACTTCATATCCGCCCATACCGGGCATACGGATATCCATCAGAATCAAATCAATGTCAGGTTCATTGCGGCAAACATCAACAGCATCAATTCCGTCTGTTGCATTTAAAATCATCCGGCTGTATTTTTTTACTACCGTTGTGATGAATGCCCCCGATGATTCATCGTCTTCGACTATTAATATTTTCAGGCTTTTAATCTGAACTTCCGCATCTTTTTCAGAAACAACATTAGGAATAGCGCTATTTGTCTGCCTGTCTGCATTGTTATATGGAAGGGTGAAATAAAATACTGAACCTTTTCCGGGTTCACTGTCAACCCATATTTTTCCACCGAGCATTTCAGCATAAGCTTTCGAAATGGATAGTCCCAGCCCGGCTCCTTCGGTATAGTGTTTTGTCAAATCATCACCCTGCCTGAACCGCTCAAAAATGAGTTTTTTCTGATCCGCGCGAATTCCGGAGCCCGTATCTTTAACAAAGAATACAAGTTGGTCGCTTTCCTTTTCATATCCAACCTCAATGAACCCTGCAGATGTATGTTTAACAGCATTACTTAAAAGGTTAGTGAGAATGGCATTGACTTTCTCACGGTCTGTTGTAATGACGGCTTCATTTGCCGGAAGCATTTTCCTAAAGAAAATCTGCATCCCTTTAGCTTCAATCATTGGTTTGAAAAAGGCATAACTGGATTCGATCTGATCGTTGACATTGGTTTCAGCCATTGTAACTGTCATCTGTCCGGATTCTATTCTTGAAATATCAATAATATCGTTGATGATGTTGAGCATTCGGGCGCCACTTTTCTCTATAATCCGGATATACTTTTGCTGATCCTCTCCTGCAAGACCAGGCTCTTTCAACAGCGAGGCAAAACCCAGGATCCCGTTCATGGGGGTGCGGATTTCGTGGCTCATATTGGCAAGAAAAGCTGATTTCAGCCGGTCGCTTTCTTCGGCGTGTTCTTTGGCGATGATTAATTCCTCCTCCTGATGTTTCCGTTGGGAAATATCCTGGGCTGCGCCCCATAGCCCGACAGTTTTACCTGCATTGTCAACCACAGTCTCTCCCCGCACCCACATCCATCCGTTGCTCCCATCTTTCCTTACTGTTTTCAACTCAAGTTCGTAAGGAATTCCGGTTTCTCTTGTGTGTTCCAATGACGAAGACAATAATTCCCAGCTTTCAGGGGTAAACAATTTTTGATGTTCCGTGTAGTGTGGTACTGGAAGTGCCGGATCAAATCCATACATTTTGTATAGTTCTTCTGTCCACACAACCTGATTCGTGGCCACATCCATATACCAGCTGCCGATATGGGTTATTTGCTGCGCTTTTCTTAATTCTTTTTCACTCCTGGTCAGAGCCTCCTCTGCTTTCTTGCGTTCAGTGATATCCCTGCAAATACTCATTATTACAGGCTGACGATCCCAGATAATCAGCTTAGCACTCACTTCAGTTGGAACAAGTGAACCGTCCTTGCGCTGATGAATTGTTTCAAATGTGAGATGCCCCTGGTCCACCAGTTTAGCAATTCTTTCGGGCATCAACCTGCTTTGCTCGGGCGAATCAACAGCATCGGGTGACAAGGTAACAAGCTCGGAAAGTGTGTACCCGAGCTGTTCGCAGGCTCGCTGGTTGACTGCCAGTATTCGTGGAGATTTTGCATCGTGTAAAAAGATGGCATCACCTGCACTCTCAAACAGAATACGCTGTTTTTTTTCGTTTTCTTCGGCCAGTTCTTTGGCTGTATTTAGCGCAAGATTTGCTTGTTTAAGTTCTTCATTGTGTTTAGCTATTTCTTTGCTCTTTTCCTGGAGTAATAGTATGGCTTTCTTGCTTTCGGTGATATCTCTGAATTCAACAGATCTGACATTTTTACCTTTATATGGAACATTTCGCGCCTCTAACCGAACTGGGAATTGCTCCCCATTTTTTCGCAAACCAATAGCTTCATATGATTTTTCATAACCAGTTACAATTTTATTCATAACCATTTCCCTGTCTTCAGGGGCAATAAGCGATATCCCGTCCATTGCAATAAGTTCGTCCAAAGAATATCCCATCATTTCTGAAAGACCTTGATTACATTCCAAAATTTTTCCGTGGTCATGAATGGCAATTCCGCCAAAAGATGCATTATGCAATGCCTTAAACCGTTCTGTGCTTTCGGCAAGTTCACATTCGAATTGCTTGCGTTCGGTAATATCAATAAAACTGATTACTATTTCTATGATTTCGCCCTTATTATCCAGCACCGGAAAGCCATTGACGGATAAAAATACAATTTTGCTTTTTCCCGGCTGTACAATCCCAAATGTTTGATTTTTAATCGGTTTCTTGCTCTTTACGATCCGGTTTACCGGATAGTCATCAAAAGGGAGCCTGGTTTTATCATCGATTACAAAATTCCAGGCGGGATCAATTGCCGCTTTGCCTCTCATCTGTTCATCGCTTAAACCCAATAATTCGCATGCCCTGGCATTATTCATCACGATGGAGGTGTCGGGAGCGTGAACAACAATTCCGGCATCGAGATGAAGCAATAAATTGCGGTATCGTTCTTCACTTTCTTTTATTTGCAGCTGAGCCGCATACTTCTCAGTAATATCCGAAAAGACCAAAACCACGCCGGTAATCTCACCATCTTTATTCTTGATGGGCGCAGCGCTGTCGGAAATCTGGTATTCGGTTCCATTCTTCGAAATCAGCATTGTGTGGTTTGAAAGCCCGACTATTTCGCCGTTTTGCAATACTCTTTGAACCGGATCGGTAACTTCAATGCGAGTTTCTGCATTTACGATTCTGAAAACTTCAGGAAGCGACTTATGCGCTGCTTCAGACAATTGCCAACCGCAAAGTCTTTCTGCAACAGGATTCATACTAACAATCAATCCGTTAATATCAGTCGAAATTACGCCATCACCAATGGAATGAAGGGTGATGGATAAATTTTCTTCCCGCTCCTGAAGGATTGCAAAAGCTTTTTCTTTTTCTGCAATTTGCCTGCCCAACCTTAGATTGCTATAGCCTTTTTCGGAAAGTTCATTGGCAAAAACAAATAATAAATCAGCAATTTTATGAAACTGCTCCGACGACATAAAAGGCACCTCGTTCAAAGCAGCTTTAAAATCTTCTTTGTTTGCGCCTATCTCATCGGCATACATCATCATCCGCTGTTCGTCAATCTGTTCATTTCGCACCTGCCCTATCAGCCAGTTGGCAATGTGTTTACCACCCATGTTAATAGAAGCGCCGGCATGCCATAATCCGCCACTGAGGCATGGTTGAATCACCGGACCTGAAGAATTATAACGCCCAATAACCGCGTCGGATTGATAGCAGTTTGTGCATCCCTTCTCCGTTTTTCGGATAATGTTTTCACATAGACGGGTGAAGTTGCTGGGTTTCGTAATCGGTTTATTTTCCGTGTCTGTAATTATTGAGGCCACACCGTGTGCATCGGAAAACAAATCTTGCATATGCTGTACATCTGCAAGATTAAAAATATCGCGAAACGTAGCTTCCTGTATATCAACGATGAATTCTTCCTTGGACCTGTCCTGAATGTTCATGGCAAAGATTGTTTTTGAATATTGAACCGTCGTGTCCCTCCTGGTATTGGTTATAGCATTGAGTAAAGATATTCAATAAATCAATAAACGGATGTGAAATAATTGCCACACCCTGAAACGTTTGTGATTTATACCTTGGATGGTTAAGTTTGCTTTCATCTGCAAACTCAACCGCTCAGTAAAACAATGCGGTCCTTTTTTCCCATCCAGGACATTTGAAATGAAGCGGTGCGATACGGGGGTGAAACATTGAAAATGCAAGGCGAATAACTCCATCGAAGAAACTACTCATTCATTTATGACCATTAAATAACTTGGAAAGAAGGTACAACAAAGATATATTTGCTTATTAATTGACATGGAAATTAAGTGATAAAGATACAACGTGTTCATTATGAAAGCGATTCAGATAGGCAAATTATTAATCTCACTATTGTTACCACTAGGGACCGGAGCTATTGCAGGTTTATTTACCACTAATGCAATACCCAACTGGTATGCCATGCTCAACCAACCATCCTTCAATCCGCCCAATTGGGTGTTTGGGCCGGTCTGGACAACGCTATACATCATTTTAGGTATTTCGTTATTCCTGATCTGGAAACTTGAGTCAGGCAGAGAACGCAATCAGGCCATTTTAATCTTTATGGTCCAGCTGATATTGAATTTCGCCTGGAGTTTTTGCTTCTTCTACTTCAAAATGATAGGTATTGCATTAATCGACATCGTTGTTTTATGGATAGCCATTGCAGTTATGATTTTCCGTTTTTACAAATTAAAACCATTAGCTGCTTATATCAATATTCCCTATTTGCTGTGGGTTACGTTTGCCTCGGTGCTGAATGCGGCTTATTTTTTTCTGAACAGGTAAAAAAATAGATCAGCCATCACTCACAAAAACCTCATGTTGATGCATTCGCCGCTCTAAAAAGTGCGCATGATGAATACTTTCAACAGACCTTTGCCGTGCTTATTAAAATTTCGTCTAAATTGCGGGGCAGTTTGCGTGATGCGCGATACATGCATTTCTGTCAACCCATAGAAACAAAAACATTAGGGACCCATGGTAGAAGAACACAGTTTTCAAAGAAGACTAAACCTTTTTGATTCGACGGCCATCGTGGTGGGATCCATGATCG
>CAZPWZ010000032.1:0-12941 GCA_964590675.1 uncultured Draconibacterium sp. | reverse complement strand
CCGTCTGAACCGTAGTTCCCGGATAATAGAAGATGTTTTGCCCGGCAATCATCGTTGCGGCTCCGCCGCTCTGGACCACAAAGGTAGTACCGCTTCCGGCAACATATATGGTCTGGGTGGCATTGTAGCAATTGGCTTGTCCGCTTCCGATGATGACTCCCTGAACTGTCAGAGTGGCCGGAACAACTGGTTGATTCACAGTGATTGTTACCACATTGGTCATGCCTGAGCCGCAATTGCCAGCTGAATTTTGGATCTGCCTGTAATAGGTGGTTGCCATCAGGGCCGCGGGGGTGTAGTTGATGGTGGTAGCGCCGGTAATGTCATTGAACGTAGTTCCATCCGCAGAGCTTTGCCACTGGTAGGTATATGGCAACCTGCCTCCTGTTGGAGCAGTTCCGGTTAGCGGGGCAGGAATTGTGTTGTAATCAATGGTTTGATCAGCAGCAATTGACCCCACTGTAAACAATGGATACACGTTAATTGTCACCCAATTGGTGAGGACAGTTCCGCAACCACTTGCGGATGTCTGTTGCAGGAGATAGTATGTTTTCTGCATCAAAGCACCCGGCTGATAACTTAAGCCAGTGGCTCCCGGAATATCATTGAAACTGATCCCGTTCGTTGAACTTGCCCACTGGTAAGTATAAGGCGTGTTTCCTCCAGTCGGAGCCGTTCCGGTTAACATCGCCGGAACCGAGTTGTAACAAATACTCTGATTTGCAGAAATTGAGCCCGCGTTGAGCCCCGGATAAACTGTGATCGTCACCATATTAGTGTATACGGATCCACAGTTATTACCTGATGTTTGTTTCAGCTTAAAGTAGGTGGTTTGGGCTGCAACACCTGGTTGATAATTCAGGTTTGTGGCTCCTGCGATAACATTGAAGACCATTCCGTCTGTGGAAATCTCCCATTGATATAAATAAGGGCCAATTCCACCGGTTGGTGCCGTCCCTGTTAACATGGCAGGGGGATCTTCACTGTAACAGATAGTCTGATTAGCTGAAATGGTACCTGCCGCCAGCATCGGATAGACGGTTATTGTTACCTTATTGGTTGCCACTGTTCCGCAGCCACTGTATGAAATCTGTTTCAGTTGATAGTAGGTAGTTTGAGTTAAGGCGCCCGGCTGATAATTCAAATTCGTGGCACCGGTGATGGCATTAAAGTTTGTTCCATCGCTCGAATTTTCCCACTGATAACTATAGGGCGTATCACCTCCGGTTGGGGCGATCCCCGTAATCATCGCCGGTGCCGAGTTGTAGCAGACCGACTGGTTTGATGAGATTGTCCCTGCAATAAATTCAGGTAGTACAGTAACAGGATAAACAGTTGGTGAAGGAGCTGGAACCCCGCTGATATTCTGGTAATTGACGCTTACGGATTGGGGTCCGGAATTGGTCCACATAACCATAATGATATCATCGGTCGGACCACCGCCAAATATGACAAATCCACCTGCCGAAACGGTCCACTGGTAATTGCTCCTGCCTGATTCGGTAAAATAGATGACCGGATCGGCCCCGAAACAAACCGTTGCCGGACCTGTGATCGTCGGACTCGGAATAAGTGCAAAGGTTTGCGGACCTGTCCATGGGGTGAAAATGCCACCATCACAATAACCCCTTACGTAGAAGCTGTAGTTGACATTTGGTGTCAGGCCTGAAATATGGTAAGGTTTGGCAGTTAATCCTGTAACCATGGTACCTGTTCCCTGGATGAATCCGGCAACTCCCCATTCAAGATCCCAGGTTGTGGAGGCCCCGTTTTCAGTCCAGTTCAGATCTGCGGAAGTAGTAGTAATATTGATTGCGGTCAAAGCGGTTGGGGCGAGGCATGGATTCAGTGTCGTAAACATGACTTCGTTACCGTAACTGGTGCCGATCTGGTTCGTGGCATAGGCCCTCACGTAATATGGAGTGTTTTGTACCAATGGCGTGATATTGCTGGTAAAACTACCTGTTCCCGCACCATCAACAGTAAAATTATCCAGGATGGTCGGGTTGGGAGAGGTGCTCCAGCAAACACCGCGCGCTGAAATATTTCCTCCTCCATCACCGGTTACATTACCGCCACCGGTTGCTGAAGTATAGTTGATCCCTGTAACAGCGCTGGTAGAAACAGTCGGGAACACGAAAACGCCCACCGTTACATTTTGGCTGCTTGTACAATTGGTTGCCGGAGCTGTAGCTGTCGCTGTATAGGTAATGGTAGCCGCCGGTTTCGAATAAACCGTGGTGGTCGATGTCCCCGCATAGGGCATTGTAGCCAGGGCATCCGTGTACAGGCTGGTGACCGGCGACCATATCATCGTTGCAGGTAGTCCGAATGTCAGATTTATATTAGGCCTCGAATATGATGTTGTTGCCGATCCCGGAGCAGAACAAACCGTAGCAGTGTTATCAGCAGAATAATAAGCATTCAGATAGGTGGCTTGGGTTGTGGAAGCAACATTGGCCGAATTTGCGGATACTCCTCCACCGTCATTGTTATTGAAGCATGTTTCAACGAGTAAATTGGAGGTGCCATCCCATGCAAACGGGGTTGTAAGTATGTGACTTGTATTAAACGGTGCTTCACCCGACAAAACATATACAGCAGGAGCCAGTACTTCAGTTGTTCCGGATTCCAAAGTGGAAGTTAAAACCGTACTGGAAGTATTTTTCATGGCAATGGTAAAATTATTAAAGGTGTAAGGTCCAGTGAAGGCAGTTATAGGAAAGGAAACGCCACTGATTATCGTTCCGGGAGTAAGCCCAAGTGCGGTGAGTTCAGCAGCGGTATAAAGCATTTGAATCTTTGCGCCTCCCCAGTATCCTTTGTATGGCGTTGATGTTGTGTTAGATACGGCCCCTGTGCCAATGGTCCCTGAATTTGCAATGGTACCGCCTGAGGCAGTTAATTGCTGGATTGCTCCGGGTAAAATGGCAGGAGAGGAGGGATCGATAACAATGGCTGATGGAGTTTGCAATACAGTAAGAGCAACAGTTTCATTTATTGCGCAATTGCTGATGGGATCATTTCCGGTAACAGAATAGATTGTAGTACTGGTCGGAGCAACTGTAATCGCTGGTCCTGGTATATCACCCGGCGTCCAGACATAGGTGTATCCTGGATTACCACTTGTCACCAAAAGATTACTTGATTGTCCAACACAAATTGAATTAGGAGTGGCTGATGCGGTTATTGCAGGTGCCGGGGTGACATTTGCAATAACTTCTGTACGGGGTGATTCGCAACCTGTACTTACGCGCCAATCATAGAAATAATAATAATACTGAGGATATCCTGAAAAACTGTGTCCTGTAATAGAAACAACTCCGGGAAGGGTATAAGGGAACGAAGATCCACTGGTATTTCTGTATAAGCTAACGCCACCTGTTGCCCAGCCAATCCGGTAGGCAGTTCCGGCGGGGATATCAAAGTTAATAGGAATCCATGTTTTAACACCAACGTCACCTGATGAAACAGGATAACTTAAGGTATGCAAAACTGTACCTGAACTGTTTGAAATATGCAGATTCACGTTTCCTGCTGCACCTGGAAATACATGTACGCCCTCTAATTTCATCGTACTGGCAAGTACATCAAAGATCAGGTAGTAATTTAAAGCAGCGGTTCCACCACCTCCAATGGTATTATCGATGGGGCCTACAGCTCCGGACCCACCGCTTCCTCCTGAACTTGCGGCGACATAAAATGGAGTTGTGGAAGAAATGACAGGAGTGGTAAATGAATTGCCACTTCCAAGCAATGATCCGCCGGTAGCATTTGCATACCAGTTTAATACAGATCCTGCACTGCCGGTTGCGCCTAATACTACGGTTCCAAATCCACAGCGGGTACCTGGCGTAGTTGAAGTTATCAGCGGATCAATAACCATCAGTGTGAATTGTGGCTGCGAACATAAAACGCCGGAGCCATTCTTAATCAACACCTTATAATAAGTTGTTGTATTAATTGTAGGAGTTGTGTATGACATGTCGGTGGCACCCGCAATATCAGTAAATGTCGTATTGTCAGGCGAACTCTGCCATTGGAATGTAGCCGAGCCATAAGTAGTCGTCGGGCTAACCGTTAAGGTGGTTGAACCACTGAGACAGATTGCCTCATTAGCCGCTGTAATCACCGGATTGGCAGGGAGTACCGTTATATCTGCCTCTGCTATGTTTGCGCAAAGACTGGTCAGGTTGTTCGCATTGCAAACATAGGTCGTAAAGGCAGCGTCTGGCGCCTTGACATATACAGTTGATAAGTTGGTCAATGCAGTGTATGGAATTGTACCGGCCGGATCAGAAAAGAGATTGGTTACCGGGCTCCAGGTGTAGGAGTCAAAATTTCCTATGGGCGAGGTAACTGAAATAGCAGCGACTTCGTTGCTGCAGATTGTTTGTGCAGGGGTAACACTAAGGAGTGGGCCTGGAGTAACGGTAGCGGTAACTGGAAGCCGGGCGCTGTTACATCCGGTGCTGACAATCCAGTCGTAGAAATAATAATAGGAGGTTGAGGTTCCGGATGCACCCAATCTTCCACTGGTAATAGTAACAACTCCAGGCAGGCTGCAATACGGATTGGTCGCGATTGCTCCGCCAACTATATCAGATTGTCCATCACGTATCAAGGACGCAACGAGACCTGTTCGGCTGGTCATGTCAAGGAAATAACCGGTACCAAGTGGAATTGCCCAGCCAAGCGGGACAAAGGTTTTTATCCCGGGGGATGTTGTGCCGATACAATCAAAACTCAATGATTGCAATGTGGTTCCAGCGGAGTTTTTTAGTGCAATATTGACAACTCCTGCACCTGTCCCAACAGGATAGATATGTACTCCTTCAAGGTTGAAATTTGGCGCAAGAACATCGAACAACAGGCCGGCTTCCAGCGTATAGCCGGAGGTGCCGCCACGGTTCGGTACTGCAAAATTGGAGCTTACAGCCCCGGCACTGTTGGCGCTGACATAATAAGTTGTGGTGGTGCTGATTATTGGTGTGGTATATAACGGCCCTGTTCCAACTTCGGTTGATCCGGTTGGGGTAGTGTACCACGTGAGAATTCCCTCTGTGGCTGTTGCACCCAGTGTGACAGTTCCCGGGCCGCAACGGGTTCCCGGCGTTGTGGAAGTAATAACCGGATTATTGACAACAACCGAAATCTGAGGGGAATTGCAAATCGCACCGGCGCTGTTTTTAATCAGCAACTTGTAATAGGTTGTATTAGTTAACGTGGGAGTTGTATAATTCAGATTGGTAGCTCCAGCAATATCTGTATAGGCAATATTATCGGTCGAATTTTGCCACTGGAAAGTTGCGGAGCCATAGCCTGTTGCAGGGGTTGTTGATAAGACAACACTGCCACTAACACATAGTGATTCCTGCGATGAGGTGATTACCGGAGCAGAAGGTAAAACAGTCAGATTGAACTGTGCAGAATTCACACAAAGGGATGTTGTATTTGTAGCCCAGCATGTATAAGAAGTCGTAACCTGATTAGCAGACCTTGCATATACTGATGGGGCATTTGTTAGCGCAACGTAGGGAGTGGTGCAAGCCGGATCAGTAAACAGGTTTGTAACCGGAGTCCATGTGTAGGTATCAAAGTTACCGGGATTGGATGTCACAGATATGGGGACCACTACATTATTGCAAACAGTAATATCAGGACTGATAGATAATGCCGGAGGAGGTATGACAGTTGCAACAACTGCACTGCGGGGACTTGAACAGGTAC
This sequence comes from uncultured Draconibacterium sp., assembly GCA_964590675.1. Taxonomy (GTDB): domain Bacteria; phylum Bacteroidota; class Bacteroidia; order Bacteroidales; family FEN-979; genus CAIVAT01. The sequence continues at coordinate 7,211 of CAZPWZ010000032.1, read as the reverse complement.
TCATCCCGCCAAAGGTAAACTGTGGTCGTAATGAATAGGTTGTTTTATTGGTAACTATATTCCCGCATATGACCGTCCCTGATGTTCCCGGTGAGGTAGTTACATGGACATGAGCTGTTGAAACATAGGAGGTGTTATCTGCTTTACAGGTCCGGCTCATGGTAGCTGTGCTGGCCGGATTTCCATGACATATCTCGATCACGACATTCGAGGCTCCATCCCAGACAAATGGGGTAGTGAAGGTCAATGTATTTACTCCTGCAAAAGGCATAAGCGATGGATTGGAATAAACAGTTGTAAAAGTAGGCGAAAGGAATTCAGACATGTTAGATGCTGTTGTATTTCCCATTTTTAATGAAAAATCAAGCATGGGCAAAGTTCCGGCAACGGTGATATCAATGCCAATAGAGGTGATGTTACCGGCAGAAAGACCCGCCGCAATCAATTCTGAAGCCAGAACCAAATGCTGATTGTGGGTATTGGACCATAGACTGTAAAACGGATTTGAATAGGTAGCGCTTGTAGTTGCTCCCAAACCAACTGTGCCTGTTCCGGGAGCTGAAGATTCAGCACCGACATAGAAGGTAGTTGTACTGTTAATTACAGGAGTATTAAATGGCGAGCCCGAACCGAGAGAATTGCCTCCAGTGGGAGCGGAATACCAATTCATGGTCCCTCCGTTGCTGGTTGCCTGCAGGTTAACAGTGCCAATCCCACATCGGGTGCCGGGTGTAGTCGATGTAATGTTGAATGGGAATGTGATTTGTACAGGGTTTGCATATACAGTAATCGGGCCGTTGATACAAGTCACAATACATATATAATACAGTGAACCAGCCGGAGTGACTGTATATGTTGCATCCGTTCCATTTGGTAAATTTGTATAATGTATCCCGTCAGGGGCGCTTTGCCATTGATAGGAATTACCAGTACCGGGAATTGCGTTCTCCAAGGAAAGGGTGACACTTTGTCCCAGGCAGATCGGATTGGCGGTCGAGATTACATTGCCTGGAACCGGGGCAATGCAAGTATAATTGGGTCTCCCGGCAAATTCATCAGCACCAACATCCGGAGCTGATGGAAGGAAGGAGGGGTTAAAGGGATACCCGGGACTTGGGTATCTTGGATGGGTTGGGTTCATGTCAATGTCATCCTGTATGGAAATAGGCGAGGTAATCGGTGTTCCACCGCTTTCACATTGTGTATAAGCATTTGTATTAATATGCAGGTCGTATGGAGCAATGGTGCTATTTACAAAAGGCGCATTTTCACTGAAGGAATTTCCATCCCTGGGGGCCACCCTTGCCTGGTAGGCAGTCATTGTCTGATCGGCATTGGTACCATCGAAAAAGATCAGCTTGTTGGCGGCCGGTGTTCCTGCATAAAAGTTATTGTTATTGGACAGGGCTGTGTATTTGTCAGAATTGTATGCTCCTGACCAGCGATGAACTACGGTAAACCCACCAGTCGGCCCGGGGATTGACTTGTTAACTATATTATTATTCCGGAAATCACAGATAGTGTTCAGTGATTTATAAATACCGGATGTTCCGAAAGTAGATGAAGACGAACTGGTAGCGTTTAGAAATACAGTATTATAATAAGCATTCACTGTAGTTCCGCCCCCGATATAGATCCCGGCAATGGCATTCAGCCCGGTTGCAGCAGGTGCTTTGAGGTCGGATATGAAATTATTGTAAATATTGATTGTGGCTCCTGCCGAAACGTATATGCCATATACAAGGGCACCATCGACCAGGGAGGTCAAATTGTAAATTTTATTTTTGTAAATGTTTCCGGGGTTTCCTGCTGCGATACTTATCCCATAAATAGTTCCTGCACTGCTCCAGGTGTGGAACGTATTCTCAAAGACCGAACGGTTGTTAGCAAGTGTTAGGTTTGTACCATACATTGTTCCGGAACCCCCGGTTATGTTGGAAATCGTATTGTTGTATATATTCGAATTTTGACCTGCAGCAGTAGTAGAATAGAACCCATAAAATACTGTTGCACCCGAGACGGTTATATTGGAAAAGTTATTACCAGACATAAATTCTGTTCCGGTTGGTGAAGCGGCGTTATAATAACAATATAATGTTCCCGAGGCTCCGGTCAGGTTCAAGTTGCCAACGGTTGAATTATACTGTACATTGGTTACACCGGGCGTCAATTGCGAGTTGCTGTTATAGATCAGGTAGGTCGAACCAGTCTTGGGTATGGTGGTCCCGTTAAAGGTATTACTGATTATACTTATTAAAGAAGAAGCTGATCCTCCGGAATTATAAAGATAATAAAATGCGCTTGAGGTTGCAGACAGGGCATTGAAAGTCAGGCTGTTACTTTCCAAGAACACGTTGCCGGTTGTAGTCGTATAGATCCCATAGAGCGCACTTGTAGTTGTGGTAAGATTAACAACATTGTGATGTGCGGTAAAAACAGAGTTAGTTCCGGTCGCATTATAAATTCCATAACAAGTTGAGGTTGCAGCACTACCGCCTCCGTCGGTATTGTTAATCGTATTATAGGATAAATTGGCATTATTCTGGGCATAAAGGTAAACCCCATAGGCTGTTCCAGTGGCATTCCCTGCAAAATTTTGAATGATGTTCCCAGCTGTGTTGGTTCCAACAACTGCATTCTGATCATAAAATGCATACGGCGTTGAAGATGAATAACCTTTTAACATTATTCCAATAAAAACATTCCCTATGGTATTCCCGGTGAATGAAAGGTTTTCATTCCGCCCGTCAATGGAGGTTACAGTCACGCCAGTTGTGGAATTAAGTGCAGTGGTTGGAATATTATTCGAGGCGTAGATCCCTATAACATAGGTGCTGGTGCCTTTGTTCATAGTGATGGTTGAATTTTTAACCGTAACATTCTTGCAACCATCTGTGGCGCTAACCTTACGAAGATAGTATCCATATTCGATGCCTTGTTCATTTGCTGCCACATCGATGCCATCAAAAGTAATGTAGTCGGATCCTTGAATCAGTAATACTGCATCCCCCTGACCACCCTGCGTAGCAGTGATCTTTTTACCTGGATCTGTCCTTGTGATCAGCGGATTTGCTCCCGTGCCGGATTTCTGGAAAACAATGGATCCTGTTGATTTTCCGCTTGCTGTAAGTACGAGAGAGTCAGCAATGGTTTCAGTATGTCCGGCTGCTACATTAAACGTAACTCCTGAGCCGCTCACCCCGTTTGCGTTCAGATCGGCGATGGCCGCGGCAATGGTAGGATAACTGGGTGTTCCTGAAGGGATGTAATAGGTCCCCGACAGTTGCCCGTAAGAGATGCCGGTTATGACCAGCGCGAAAGAAAAAAGTAAAAACTGTTTCATGGTTATTTGGTTTTGTGTTTGGTTATCTTAATTGGAAATGCTGTCGTGTAAACATCACACAGACGATAGAAACTGACAGTTGAGAAAAATCGTCCGATAATTCCATAGCAACTTTTTACTTCAGTTTACTGATGAACCGGCACCTGATATCCGAGGTGAAACAAGATATCAAATTTAATAATATTTAATTATCCTGCATTTAAAACCATAACAAATTTGACTTTTATACATGACAAAATAATGTAATTCATTGTATTCTGGGCATTCTATTATGGTAAGGCATGTGAAATCAATGAATTATGCTGATTATTTATTTTCTAAATAAATTATATAAATTTTTTTTTCATTTAAAACATATTATATTTGATGGCGAAAAATCCCCACGCCACTTTCTGGGAATTGTCAAACTGACATTATAACCATGGGATTACTGTCTACTGCAATATCGGCTCCTTCCTTCGCAAGAAAACCACAATATATATCCCCCTCTCCTTATTTTCTTGTTAGTAAACCAAACACAAAACCAAATACGTATGAGAAAACTATTTACATTGATTTTTGTAGTGTCACTTTGGTCATCAATATCATGGGCACAGGTTAGTTTATCTGGATTTTCAAGTGGATCAGGTACTTATACACCAATAACCGGTGGAGTGCTTTTAGGTACCATTGCCAATGACGATGAACGATTCGTTGATCCTGCAGTTCCGGCAGGTGGTTCTACAACGACAGGACCCGGCTTTTCCATAGGGTTTAATTTTACTTTTAATGGAATTGTTTTTGACAGGGTGGCAGTTAATTCCAATGGCTGGATAAGTCTTGGGCAATCTTCACTTACACCATCTGTAAATAACAGCTCCTCTAGTGGATATACACCTATTAGTTCTACTACTACAATTACACCCGATAATCTTGTGTGTAGAATTGCTGCTTTAGCAGGAGACCTTCAAGGACAAACAGGATCCGAATTGCGTATTGAAACAGTTGGGACCTCCCCGAATCTTGAATTTGTCGTACAATGGTCTGGCTATAAAAGGTATGGAAGCACCGGAACTGGCGATATTTATAACTTTCAGATCAGACTGGTTCAAACAACAAACATGGTCAAATTTGTATACGGAGCCATGACAAACAATGCCACCTCCGGGACGTTTCAGGTTGGGTTACGCGGTACTCCTTCTTCAGTTGCAACGAACTTTTCTAACCGAACGACTACTACAAACTGGGCTGCAACAATTGCAGGCACTTCCAATGATGCATCATGCACAATCTCAAACACGATAGTTCCTGCATCTGGCCTTACATTCACTTTTTCGCCCCCTCTCCCTTGTACAACACCCTTGGATCAACCCACAAATCTCGTTCTGACTCCAGGCTTAACCAGTGTCTCCGGTGCTTTTACGGCAATTTCAGGTGTTGATGGTTATTTGGTTGTCAGAAGCCTGTCTAATAGCTTATCTGGAAACCCGGTAAACGGGACATCATATGCAGTAGGAACCCCATTAGGTGGTGGTTTTGTTGATTATTCAGGGTCGGGGTCAACCTTTGCGAACAATGCATTGGCTGCCGGTACAACATATTACTATTATGTATTTTCAATGAATTACCTTTGTACAGGGGGAGCCCCATTTTATAATATTTCTTTGCCTTTGACGGGGAACACAACAACACTATCCCCCGGATCAATTTCTTCAACGGCGATTGGCGGGCCATGGAGTGTTGGAACTACCTGGTCAGGTGGGGTCGTTCCGACGGCCACCGATAATGCCATCATTGTCAGCGGGGCAACAGTCACAGTAGATGCCGCAACTAATACCTGTTTTAATCTCACAATCAATTCTGGCGGGGTTGTTGATGTAACAGGTACAACAAACAAACTTACGGTTAATCAGGACCTGACAAACAATGGAACACTTGATTTATATAATACATTGGGTACAGCATATTGTGATTTGACTTTCATGGGCTTGCCCAATGCCGCTTTCTCTGGAACAGGTGCGGTAACGGATATTAATACCCTGACAATAAATAAAGGAACTGGAACAGTGTCACTTTCCAGCCCGGTCCTTGAAATCATGCCAACCAATTTGACGGTTAAAAATGGCTCCGCCATAACAGGATTTTTGCAAACGGGAACCTTCAATGGTATTGTTAAGTTCTCTGGAACATATACGATGGCCAATCCCGTATTTTTAACCGCGGCGTATTCGATACCTTCAACTGGAGGATTCTGGCTTAATAATGCAAATTTCAGCGTAACTGGCCAAAACGGCTCGCCATCTGTGTCGGGATTGTTTAGAATGAATAATGGCACTTATAATGTGGGTACAGTTGCTGGAAATAGTATGACTTTAGCGTCGGGTTCAAAAATTTACATTGAAGGCGGGGCGTTTAATTCTACAGGTAGATTAAATGTTAGTTCAGCATCAAATGTTATTTCTTATAGTCAGAGTGGCGGAACCATAACTGTATGTAAAGTTGGCAATACAAGTTCCACTTTTGCAAGTTTCGATTTGGGAACCGGACTTTCAGCAATTTCATTGACAGGTGGAACGATCATTATTCAGTTAGCTGGTACTGCAACCAGTGGGCCACGCGATTTTAGGGGCCCAACAACAAGCCAGTTTTATGCTAATATGAATACTGCTTTACAGCTTGGAAATGCATTGTCAGGCTCAGTAAAAACATTTTATCTCACAGGTTCGATTCCACCTTTGACCATTTCAACTACATCAGCAATTCATAAAATTGCACTGTCCGGTTCTGTTTATTATTATGGTAGTTTGACTATCCCAGCCTCTTCTGACCTTAATCTGAATGGATCTGGATTTTTCTTATTGGGTGCTGATTTAATCAACAATGGTTCAATTACTGGTACAGTGACTGGCAGTCGGTTTGATTTTGCAAATGCACTGTATGGTCCAACACAGGCACAAAGTTATTCTGGGGCAGGAACATTTGGAACTGCAGTAGCTCCTATTGCAGGCACTGGGGTCAGTTTCAATAACGCTCATGCCAACGGAGTCACATTAAATGCGCCCATTAATACGCTGCGGACAAATTTATTCCGGGGATCCGTTAACAATTCCAATAATATCATTTTTGGTAATGGTACGACAGGCGCAAATGTTGTTCAGATCGGTGTCGGAGGGGCCACCGCTCCCGGGGGAACATTCATGCAGGCTCCGGTCTTTACAAATATTGGCAGTGGTACCTATTCATTGATTTATGCCCAGGAAACCTTACCAAGAAATACCGGCCTTGAAATGACACCCTCAAGGTTAATAACCAGCCTGACAATTAGCAATACGTTTGGTTTAGCCATTACAGGTGGGAATGTTACATTGGGTAGAGGAGGAATTTTAACCCTGACAGCCGGTAATATCACTACTTCTGCTGGTAATTTGCTCATCCTGACCAATACAGCAACCGGAGCAGTTTCCGGTGGCTCAGCTACATCCTATATCAATGGCCCGCTGCAAAGATCATTGCCAGCAAGTCTTGCATCCGGAAGTACGTATTTATTTCCAATCGGGAAAGGCTCATATAATCCGCTCGAACTGGTAAATCCAACAACCAACGCATGAGGGACGGTTATTATACAGGGAGAGGTATTTGATGCCAATTGCGGTGGTTCTCCCGGAACTGGAATGGCTTCCCTGAATACCAACAGGTTTTGGAATGCATCCATCATTACGGGGGCAGCAAACTACACCAATTCAACAGTCCGATTGACTGAAACTGGAATGACGCCAATAAGTGCCATCGGTAATTCCGCAACCCAATCCGGATCCTATGCCAATGTGAGTTCTACTCCCCCGGTTGGCAATACAATAACTACCAATGTGATTCCAAATCTTAACTTTTT
>CAZPWZ010000031.1:9473-13130 GCA_964590675.1 uncultured Draconibacterium sp. | reverse complement strand
CTCACGGCAACATCATCTGGAAAAAGCAATTCGGCACGCCGAAGGGGGATGAGTGCCAGGGGATAACCGGCGACAGCACGGATATTTATATTTGCGGATATACCTTCGGCGACCTGGCCGCCAAAAATCTGGGTAGCCTGGATGGATTTATCCTAAAGCTTACACACCGGGGGGAACAGGTAAAGGCATTCCAGTTCGGAACCAAAGGATTTGAAATGGCGAGCCACATAGCCCTTGACAAAGATAAAATCATCTATATCGGGGGCAGCACAGGGGGGGATTTCGGCGGAAAAAACCTGGGCGAAGGGGACAGCTTCTTATCAAAGATAAACAGTAACTTTGAGATCATATGGACACGGCAATTCGGCACCCCTAAATGGGACGGAGTGAATGGCATTGCGTTGAACGAAAAGGTATCCGGTAATATCGTGGTCAGCGGATGTCAGCGCTGGCCATCCTGCGAGTCATTCATCAGGATGTATTCCAATGTCGGAAGTTTGCAGTGGGGTAATAATTATACGGCGGGCGGTAAAAACGGGGGAACCTGCGGCAAGGGAGTCTGTATCGATAACCGCGGAAACATATACCACTCCGGGAATACAGGGGGCAACCTGTTCAGGAGTATCGACAAGCCCGAAGGACATGATGTGATTTTAATCAAACTCAGTCCGAACGGTGATAACTAACTTGGAAAATTTTGAATTAGAGGATATATCCGCAATTTTCATTAAAATTAATGCCATGAAGAAACTTATCTTATTGTTCATCTTTGGGATGATATACCTGAACCTGTTTGCGCAGGATAGTGTCACAATCGGAAAGTACCGGAAATTCGCCTCAACCATACTTGGCGGTGAAGTCACCTACCTGGAGCATCTTCCCGACGGATATGAAAAATCGGGTAAAACATACCCCGTCGTCTTTATGATGAACGGGCAGAATATAGCGCAATTTGCCAATGATGCAGCCACTCTGGATAACCTGGCAGGCGAACGGATCCCCGACATGATCCTCATCGGGATATCCAACACGGGTGTGGCCAATACGTATTGGTCCTGTCCCAACGACAGCGGCTTTGTGAAGGGTGGAAAAACTTTCATTGCTTTTTTGAAAGATGAAATGATCCCGGAGATCCGAAAAAACTACCGGACCAACGGCTACCAGGTATTGGCAGGTCAATCAAACACCGGTCTTTTCGTATTGTATAATTTTTTGTTCCAGCCTGATCTGTTCAACGCCTATGTAATTTCCAGCCCGATGCTGGGATGGTGCCCCGATTTCTTTTTAAATAAAACCAGGAGCTTTCTTATAGATAATCCCGGGATCAGAAAAAAACTTTACATCTCCTATGGCGACCTTGATTATGTGCAGGTACTCAATCATATGAACAATTATAAAGATGCACTGAAGCAATCGCCCGCAGGCCTTGCATGGAAGGTCGAACTGATCGAAAATACGGGCCACGTTCCCTATTCGACCCTGAACAATGCCCTGCTGTTTTTCTTTTCCGGGTGCACGATGAATGCTGAAAGGAGGAAACTGAGCGTTCCGGAGATCAAATCGCATTTTACAGAGTTGTCGAAGGAATACGGTTTCGAGGTCAATCCAAAGCCGGGCGTGCTGCTCGATATGGCGTTCGACCTGAACGATGAGCAAAAAACCGACCAGGCGATCGGAATCATGAATTACCTGATCAGCTTAGACCCTGATGCAGAAATGAATTATTATTGCCTGGGACGATTGCTGCAAAAATCAGGGGATATTGAATCAGCAAAGGCAAATTACAACAAAGCCCTGGGTATCAATCCGGACTACGATCCTGCAAAGGCGGCGCTAAAAAAATTGAATAATCAGTAAGATCAACAGTGATTTATCAAGTGGCGGTTATTTATTAGTTGGCAACTTTAAAAAAGATCTTTAAAAATTTCCAAATAAAAAGGAATTTGATTAAATTTTTGATTCTGATTACATTTATGGTATCAGGATGTTCCCTTGATTTAAAAACGAAAGATATTGCAAAGACTCAATTAATGGAACATTCACGAGCTGTTCATGCGATGAAAACAATACAACAACAGATATTTAATACAACAATTAATGTTTTATAAATAAATCTAACACCTGATCGAATGAAAACATTTTATTCAACCCTACTGATTGTTTTTTTTATATTAATTAACACGAACAGAATGCAGGCACAAACAATACAGGCAAAACTCGACCAAGTTGAATTGATGAAACAATTTGTTGGAACCTGGAAGAGTGAATTTGGCGAAGGCACAATTTTTATTTGTGAGAATAGGCCATTTGGAAATGGAATGGTATGTACTAGCCAGATTATTACTAAAGGAAAAATTATTGATTCAGTGACTCAACTCTTTGGGTATGATAATAAAACCGACAAGTTTATTATTGCAGAACTTAAAGAATCTTCTCCTGTTATTGAACTTTGTTCTGCATGGTTTTCATCGAGAAATACAGGTGAGATTATTGTTACTAACCCAGACAATGCTCCTCTTAAATTTAAGTTTGAATTCAAAACTCCCGATATGATTGTACAATCTGCATTGGCTGATGGTAAAGTGGTTAATGAGATTACACTTAATCGGATAGAAAGTGACTAAAAAAATAGAAACGAATGTTTGATATCTGATAATAACGCACGAACCGCCAACAGCCATTATGAAAGAGCATCTTACCACTAACCACATTTAAGATGAATAACCAATTTGAAAGAATATCCGAAAAGATTCAGGAGACTCAGTTTATTGATACCCATGAACATTTTATAGACGAGTCGGAGAGATTGAATTGCTTAAAACCATTCATACAGTGTGATGACTGGACAACTATTTTTGGTCTCTATTCGAAATTTGATTTTGTATCAGCCGGGATGTCAAATAAAGATGTTGATTCATTTACATCGTCTGAGTTACGCCCGCTTGATAAATGGAAAATTATTGAGCCGTACTGGCATAAAGTTAAATATACCGGACATGGACAGGTGATTCAAAACACCATCAATGAGCTATACAACATTCCCCGATTGGCTCAGGAGAACATCCCGGAATTGGAAGAAAAATACCAGGCATACAGGAAAAAGGGATTTTACAAAGAGACACTAGAAAAGGCAAATGTTAAAAGCTGCATCGTAAATCCTCCCGGCAGACCATTTAAAGAAACGGAGCTGCCGGAGATATTATATCAGGACATTGATGCACTTGGAATGATTAAAATAAATGTCGATCGATATAATGAACGTATCCTTCCAAAAGTTTCTGATTTAAATGATTGGTTGCACATCATTGACTGGTGGTTTGAAAAATACTCCAGTTCGGCTGTTGGAGTAAAAATTGGCAATGCATATTTCAGACGTCTTGATTTTGAAAAAATAGGTTTTGAAAAAGCAGCACCATTATTTCAGGATAAATTATCAGGAATAAAATTGTCGGAACCGGAGGAAAAGCAAATACAGGATCACATTTTCTGGTATGTTGTGGATCTTGCAACTCAGAAAGGATTGCCAATTAAATTGCATACAGGATACCAGGCCATGAATAATATCATGAATCTGGAAAATGTAATGTATAACCCTGCTGATTGCGCAAATCTTTGCCGGTTGAGTCCTGATTCCAGGTTTATTTTTTTTCATATCTC
>CAZPWZ010000031.1:0-9373 GCA_964590675.1 uncultured Draconibacterium sp. | reverse complement strand
GCGCAAATCTTTGCCGGTTGAGTCCTGATTCCAGGTTTATTTTTTTTCATATCTCCTACCCCCATTATGAAGCAATGATATCCCTGGCGAAACATTATAAAAATGCTTTTATCGACATGTGCGGGTCATGGTCAATAAATCCGATTGCCTCCATTGACTTTCTGAAAAAGTATATTGTGACTGCTCCTGTCAATAAGCTGTTGGTATTCGGCGGAGATGATCTGTACATAGAAAACCTAATGGGTCATTCCATCCTTGCAAGAAAGGGAATTGCACATTCCCTGGCTGATTTAATGAAGGATAATTGGATTTCAGCGGGAGATTCTTTTGAAATAGCCGAAAGAATTATGTTTAAAAATGCAGCAGAAATTTATGAAACCCGGTAATAGCATGCCGGCTTTAACACGTTGATAACGAATATTAAAATGACAACATTATGATGACACGAAAAACACTATTTATCACAAAGCTTACTGCTTTATTAATCCTGATGCAATTCAGCATCTGTTCTGCCCAACAAAAAAAGAGTGATTTTGTCATAGGAGATAAAATAAGTTTTGAATCAAAAGTTCTTCATGAGCGAAGAACCATCGTTGTAATTCCTCCTTTTAATTACAAAGACAGACCGGATGAAAAATTTCCCGTGGTCTACGTGTTAGATCCGGGGAATAATCTTTTTGCAACATTCGGAATTGTGAATTATTATTCGGATATGCTGAAAATCATGCCCCGGATGATCATTGTGGGGATAGTATCCGGCGACAGGGAAAAAGACTATTTGTCCGTACCTTCAAAAGAGCAACCTACGGGTGGAGGAGCTGATAAATTTCTTCATTTTATCAGCTCAGAACTGGTAACATTAATCGACTCAGCCTACCCGGCAAGTTCAGAGCGGTGTATTATCGGGCATTCTGCAGGAGGATTTTTTGCGGTTTATGCCCTGGAAAACCAACCTGAATTATTCAACTCATTTATATGCATCGACCCCAGTTTATGGTACGATGATCAATCCTGTACCAGGGAAATGCCCGGATTTCTTAAAAAGAATCGGAATATTAAAAAATCCATCTTTATTTCCTTGTCAAATGAAAAGGAAATGGGCGTTTTCCCTTTTATTGAAGTGCTTGAAAAATATGCACCGGCAGGATTGAACTGGGATTATTTCCATTATAAAAACGAAATACACAACTCATTGGGATTTAAAAGCATATGTGCCGGCTTTGAAATGATTTATAAAGATTGGAAACCAGGTGATCATACAAAATAAGCAACGGAACGCCGGCAGGTTGATCAGAAACTGACCTTGTCAGGATCGCTGACTCACCCCGGCAGCGCCTTAACCCTTTTCTTGACCTAAAAAAACATACCATGAACTCAAAAACTTCCAATGCAATTCAATCAGGTTTTGTGATTTTATTACTCATTATGCCATTTATGTCATTTTGCCGTGCAGGTAAATATGATTGTTTAATTACCAATGTTAATATTGTTGATGTAAATACAGGGAAGATATTAAAAAATAGAACGATAGCTATTGACAATAATCGAATTACTGCTATTTATGAAATGGAAATTGTCGGTTCAACCGCAACAGTTGAAATTGACGGCAAGGGTAAATACCTGATTCCCGGGCTTTGGGATATGCATGCCCATTATAAATGGAGTTATGCGGATCTGGATCCTTTACTTGTTGCCAATGGCATAACAGGAGTAAGAGAAATGTGGGGCGATATGCCAGCCTTTGTGGAAATACCAAAAAGATCGCAACAGGAAGGGCTCATATCACCGGATGTCTATCTGTCAGGTGATCTTATTGATGGAAATCCACCTTCTTTTCCGGCAGGATGTTTAGTAGTCACAACACCAGATGAAGCTGTTGATGCCGTAAAAAAGCAAATAGATAAAAAGGTTGATTTTATCAAAGTTTACAGTTCGTTGTCCGAAGAATGTTTCCTGGCTATTGCTCAGGAAGCTAGGAAAAGGAACATCACATTTGCCGGTCATATACCCAACAGAATTTCAATCTACAAGGCAATTGAAGCAGGAATGGCCAGTTCGGAACATTTATATGGGTTTCTGAATGCCTGCTCATCAGTTGACACATCAAATGAAGTACTTGTTAGTTCCTTTTCCGAAAAAAGGTTTGATTCCATATGTTCTGTGCTGGCTGAGGGCAGTATGTGGTTATGCCCCACCTTAACTGTTAACAGGGCAATGAGTTATTTAAACGATACCATATTTACAAAGGATAACAGGATGTCATATCTTCCGGGATATGTTCTTGAAATATGGAGTCAGAAAATGAGTCCTTATTCAAAAAGCCAAATAGATAATTTTTCGAATAGCGCAAGAGTAAGGTATCTTTTTGAGCTAAGCTTGATAGGCAAAATGAATGAAAAAGGAGTGAAATTTATTGCAGGAACCGATTTCCCAAATCCTTACGTTTTCCCGGGATTTTCTTTGCACGATGAATTGTCGCTATTGGTTAAAGGAGGAATGCCGGCTCTTGATGCATTAAGGTCTGCAACCATCAATCCCGCAATATTTATGAACAAAAAAGCTGATTTTGGTTCTGTTGAGGCAGGCAAAATGGCCAGCCTGGTTTTGCTGAATAAGAATCCATTAGAAAATATTGAGAATACAAAAACTATTGAAACTGTTATCGTACGAGGGAAAATTTATACCAGGAAAGCGCTGGATTTAATGTTAGCTCAAGCAAAATCAAATGGCAGATGAAGATGAAGACACGAAAAACACTATTGATCACAAAGCTTACTGTTTTATTAATCCTGGCACAATTCAGCATCTGTTCTGCCCAACAAAAAAAGAGTGATTTTGTCATTGGAGATAAAATACGTCTAGAATCAAAAGGAATTAAAATTGAGATCAATCCTGAACTTGAGTTGTTCCATATCATGGCATACCTGGGAAATTCAAATTACCTGAATCATCTTGAATTTAATTATAAGTCAGACATAAACACCTTTTTTGACTTATTTAAAAACGATAATTCTGTTCAATTCGTAAAAAAAGTTTTGCAGAATTATCATGCTCATCTGTCGATCAACGGGTTGTTTTTTGACAGGAATTTCAAAAGCGACACTTCATACCTGAAGTTTTTGCAACTGGATAGTTTTGGTTTGCCAAACACCCCGGGCAATCAATCAATGATCCTTGACAGTCTCAAAAATGCTGTTGCTTCCTTCGCAGGGATTACCCGGTTTGAAATATTCGTTGCAAATCACCGGGAATACTACCGGAGGAAAATCAACGAGGTGGCAGGAGCAATTTCAGCGCTGGACATGACCCGGGATTTTGAAGCATTCTGGGGCACAAAAAAGGACAGTTACACCTTCATCATTACCATGCTGGAACAGGATATTCATGCTTACTGGTTTGCAGACGATGGCAAATCAAAGTGTATGTTTTTTCTTTCACCAAGGTTTGTTGCAGATCAGGATGCAGCATTCGGAAACAGCGACACAACCAACCTCAGGGAAGGTAAAATGGCGGCAAAGGATTACATCTATTATGGCGCAACACATGAAATTGGTCATGCCTTCTTAAATCCAATCATGGATAATTTTCAAAAACAGATCGACCAGATCCCGTTTAAATATTCCACGGCAGATCCGACCAGGACCACTTTTTTATGTGAGTCCTTCCTGAGGAGTTTAACCGCATACTTTCTGATAAAAAACCATTATGATGAATTTGCTCAAATGGTTATCCAGGGCGAAAAACAACAGGGATACATCTACAATGAACTCATTGTTGATTTAATAATGGATTATGCCAATAACCGCAATAAATACAAGATGTTCAATGATTACGTTCCTGTTTTTTTAGCCAAGTTGAAACAAAAAGTTGAGAATAACTGATACGTGACTGAATTCTTTGTTTCAGATCAGAAAAGAGTGATCAGAAAAATCATTTTCCCATTAAAAATAGTCCATAAACACGTTAGAGGTCGCCTGGGCCAATTTTTCCCCCTTCATTTGCACCGGATTTACAATTCCATTCATATTAAAAATTGACGATCATATTGAAAAAGAGAAAATTGATGATAAAAAAATCACCTTTAATAAGCCTGGCTTTCATGCTTTTCCTCGGTACGCCGTTGATCAGCCAGAACATCTCAAAAATTAACCGGTATACCATCAATGGTAAGCTTACCGATAAAGAGAGCGGTGAAGCGCTTGTTGGAGCGACCATCTACGTCAGAGAATTGAGCACCGGCGCTGTTTCCGACATTTACGGCAACTATTCACTGACACTTTCCGGGGGTGATTATTCCCTGGTCATTTCCTACATGGGTTACAGAACCATCGAAAAGTCCATCCGCCTGTATGCACATCAGCGCATCAACCTTGAACTTGACCCGCATCAGCAGATACTGAAAGAGGTCGAGATTAAAAGCGAGAAGGAAGATAAAAATGTCAGAAAACCGGAGATGAGCACATTCCGGATGGACATTAAAGCGATCCAGAAGATCCCGGCCCTGATGGGTGAAGTGGACATCATCAAGGCGATCCAGCTTCTTCCCGGTGTACAAAGTGTGGGTGAAGGGTCGAGCGGGTTCAGCGTACGGGGCGGCGCACCCGACCAGAACCTGATCTTGCTCGACGAAGCCACCATTTACAACGCTTCCCACCTGATGGGTTTCTTTTCCGTCTTTAACAACGACGCGATAAAGGACGTTAAACTCTGTAAAGGCGACATTCCCGCAAATTACGGCGGGCGGCTGTCGTCGGTACTGGATGTGCGGATGAATGAAGGCAATTCAAAAAAAATTGAGATCAACGGAGGACTTGGCATCATCTCAAGCCGCCTTACCGTTGAAGCCCCGATCGTGAAAGACCGCGCCTCATTTATCGTTTCCGGTCGTCGTACTTATGCCGACCTCTTTCTGCCTCTTTCATCCAACAAGGAGTTGAGAAGCAGCCGCCTCTATTTTTACGACTTCAATGCCAAGGTCAACTACCGGATAGATGACAATAACCAGGTTTTTCTTTCGGGATATTTTGGCCGTGACGTGTTTAAAAACCCTTTTGCCTCCATGCAATGGGGGAATGAAACCGCTACAGTGCGCTGGAATCATCTCTTTTCAAAAAAGCTGTTCTCCAACTTCTCCTTCCTATATTCAAACTATAACTACAGCCTCGGAACCTCTACAGGTGAAAGCAGCTCCTTCGAATGGCTCTCCAGGCTGCGCGACGTCGGGCTGAAAGCCGATTTAAGCTATTACCTCAACCCCGGCAACAGCATAAAATTCGGTGCCAATGTGATCTATCACATGTTTCAGCCTGCACTTGCCAGGGGAACAGGCAACGAGTCTATTTTCACTGAAGTGAAGGTGCCCGACAATTTTGCGCTGGAATCGGCTGTGTACGGCAGCAATGAGCAGCGATTCAGCGAACGGTTCACCGTTAAATACGGTTTGCGTGTGTCGATGTTCCAGAACATCGGCCCGGGAACAGTTTATAATTACGATACATCCTTTATTGCTGCCGATTCGACTTGCTACAAGGCTGGTGATTTTTATAATACCTATGCAGGGATTGAACCCCGGATTGGCTTGCTTTATGAATTCAACAGGGAGTCGTCGGTAAAGGCCAGTTATGCACGAACCTACCAGTATCTCCAGCTGGCACAGAACTCCACCGTCGGAACTCCTGTAGATGTCTGGTTTCCTGCCAGTCCGAATGTGAAACCACAGATAGCCGACCAGGTTGCGCTTGGCTATTTCAGGAACTTCCGGCGTAATACCATCGAAACCTCGGTGGAAGGCTATTACAAATGGATGCAGAATGTGGTCGACTTTAAGGATTTCGCACAATTGATGCTGAATTCAAAGCTTGAAGGTGAGATCCGCACAGGACGGGCCTGGTCCTATGGACTTGAGTTCCTCGTGCGGGTAAATGAAAAACGGATCAACGGCTGGGTAAGCTATACCTGGTCGCGTACCTTCAGGCAAATCAGCGGAATCAACGGAGGAAACGCCTATCCTGCTCCATACGACAAACCACATAATATCTCCGTGGTTCTGAACTACGTGATCAGCAAGCGGTTCACCGTGGCGGCCAATTGGGTCTATGCAACCGGTGCAGCGGTTACCTTCCCCACCGGACGTGCTGAAGTGGGAGGGAAGATCATTCCCATCTATTCCGACCGCAACGCTTACCGTTACCCGGATTATCACCGGCTCGACCTGAGCGTAACCTATCTGAGTAAGCCCAACCCCGGAAAGAAGTTTTCCTGGGATCTCAATTTTTCGGTTTACAATGCCTATAACCGTCACAATACCTGGTCGATCAACTTTGTTCAGGATAAAGTTAACCCCAATCAAACCTATGCCGAAAAGCTTTACCTGTTCGGAATTGTTCCATCACTCACCTTTAATTTCCATTTCAACAATGAATAAAAACCATCTGCCCTTTATGTTGCTGCTGCTTGCTGCGGTATCCTGTACCGAACGGATTGATGTTCAGCTCGATGAATCTTATGCTCGCCTGGTAGTCGATGGTTGCATTACAACCGACTCTTTGCGCCCCACTGTAGCCCTGACAAAATCGTCCGACTACTATTATAATAAGCCGTCGCCCAGGGTTACCGGGGCGACTGTGACAATTTTTGACGGAACAACATCGTATCTGCTATCTGAGACCATTCCGGGCCAATCGGGTATTTACAGCAGCCCGGATCCCTTGCCGGGAAAGGCCGGGAAAGAGTATACCCTGCATGTTGAATTGCCGGATGCAATTTCAGGCTATTCCTCCTTCGAGGCGAGCAGCATGCTTTGTCCTGTTGTCCCCATCGATTCGGTAACGACTACTTTTCATGCCGACCGGGGGAAAGAGGGTACATGGTCCATCAACCTCTATGCACAGGAGCCGGGAAACGAAGTGAATTATTATTTGTTTAGCTGGTTCCGGAATGGTGCGCCCATGTCCGACTCAATCCAAAAAAAAATCGTAACGGATGATCAGTTTATCAACGGCCAATATCTGACAGGCCTCGAAATTTTTGATATTGACAACACCCATGTTTGGGAGACTTTAAAGCCCGGTGATACCATCACCTTGCAGGTGTCGGGAATCACAAAAAACTATCTGAATTTTATCTCCCAGGTGCAAATGTCTGGTTTCAACCTGCCATTCTTCACTGGTCCTCCTGCAAATATCCATGGAAATATCACCAATGGAGGTTC
Organism: uncultured Draconibacterium sp.; assembly: GCA_964590675.1. Taxonomy (GTDB): domain Bacteria; phylum Bacteroidota; class Bacteroidia; order Bacteroidales; family FEN-979; genus CAIVAT01. The sequence goes on along the minus strand of CAZPWZ010000031.1, from coordinate 2,163 downwards.
AGGCTACTTCACAGCCTATTCGAACAGCTATGTGACCACGATTGTTAAATAGAATGCCTTATGAGCACACTTATAAATTCCCCCGGACTTCAGATTCGGGATGGAAGAGCGGATTTCATAAGACGCGGCTGTCTTAAGAGACTGAAAAATTTGACCTCCGCGGTTAAAATGGCTTTTGGTACAATTGTGATCATTCTGTTTTTTACACTAAAAAACGGATGGCTTTGTTGCTAAATTAAAATTGAGAAACCTGAATTAAATGAAAGCCATTGTATATCAACAATACGGTCAGCCGGATGTTCTTCATCTGAAAGAAATTGAAAAACCGGATCCTGGCGACAACGAGGTCCTGATCAGGATTTTTGCAACAACGGTAACAACTGCCGACTGCATGATGCGCAGGGGCGATACTGTTTTAAGCCGGATACTGCTGGGACTCATCAAACCAAAGAAAAAGTTCCAGGTACTGGGCACGGAATTCTCAGGTACGATCGAAGCTGCAGGCAGGAAGGTGAAGAAGTTTACAACCGGCGATGAGATTTATGGGTTCAGGGGCTTTGGAAGCGGTTGTTATGCCCAATATAAATGCATGAATGAAAACGGATCGCTTGCCATAAAACCCGGTAACATGAATTTTCCAGAAGCTGCATCGGTCGTCGACGGTGCAACAACTGCCTTGTTTTTTCTTAAAGAAAAAGCCAATATTCAGAAAGATCAGAAAGTGCTTATCAACGGAGCATCAGGCAGTATCGGATCCTTTGCCGTTCAACTGGCTAAATATTTTGGCGCTGAAGTTACAGGGGTTTGCAGTACGAAAAATATTGAGCTGGTCAAATTGCTTGGAGCCGATAAAGTTGTGGATTACACGAAAGAAGATTTTACCAAAACCGGTGATATGTATGATATCATATTTGACACCGTCGGCAAAAGCTCGTTTGCCCATTGCAGGAAGGCGCTTAGCAGCAAAGGTAAATATGTTGTTACGGTCATGACTTTAAAGCATGTTATTCAGGCATTCCTCACTAAATTTGGGGATAAAAAGAAGGTGATTTTTGATATGTCTCTCAATAAAACAGCGGCATTAAAATTCATAAAAACATTGATAGAAGAAGGGAAGTTGAAAACGATCATCGACAGAGAATACCCCCTTCAAGCTTTATCTGAAGCTCATGCTTATGTTGAAGAAGGACATAAACATGGCAATGTTGTGATAACTGTAACGCTCTAATTATTAACGCGTTTAAAAATTTTTAACAAACAAGACATGGAAACTAAAAAGAAAAAAGTAATCAAATTCGGCGAAGAGGTGGAGGGATATACCATTTCGGTTTTAAACGAACGTGAAATAAGGGCAGCCGCAGGGATCCTGTTTTTAGCCACTTTCCTCTCCCTGATGTTTATCCTGTTCAAGGGGAATTTTGTTCCGATAAAATATGTAATAGTCGTTTTTTTCGTTGATTTTTTGATCCGGGTTTTTATAAGTCCCAGGTTTTCGCCCACCCTGATTCTTGGACGCCTGATCGTCCGGAATCAGACACCTGAATATGTCGGAGCGGCCCAGAAAAAGTTCGCCTGGATCATCGGGGTGGTATTGTCAGCCACCATGTTCATCTTTTTCATCATCGTGAATGCCTATAGCCCTATTACCGGGATTATCTGTCTTATCTGTCTAATTTTTTTATTCTTTGAATCTGCTTTCGGAATCTGTCTGGGTTGCATGTTTTACCCCCTCTTTTTTAAAAATAAAGTACAGTATTGTCCGGGCGAAGTTTGTGACGTAAAGAACAAACAGGAGATTCAGAAGACCTCCGGAGCCCAGTTCCTCGTTATACTGGCCTTCATCGCAATCGTTGTGGTGATGGTGTGGGTCATGAACGACAGGTTCAGTGAAATGCCCTACGATCTTTTTGGAATCAGCAAAACCGAACAACCCGGGTAAACATGCGATTACAACGTTCAAGCAAACCGTGAATGATAATTTATGGATAATCCATATGGCCCGAAAAAATAAATATTTACCTATGAAAGCAATCGTGTATACTCAATACTGTCCCCCTGAGGTTCTTCAAGTCAAAGAGGTTGAAAAACCCACTCCCGGCGTCAGTGAAATACTGATAAAAGTACACGCCACGCCCTTAAGCTTCGGGGATCTGCTGGTCCGGA
>CAZPWZ010000030.1:0-13144 GCA_964590675.1 uncultured Draconibacterium sp. | reverse complement strand
GCCCAGTTTCCACTCAAGTTCTGGCATAAATTCAAAGTTCATCCCATAAATCCCTGCCAGAAAGGTGAGAGGCATGAAAAAGACCGAAAAAACGGTCAGCAGTTTCATCACGTCGTTGGTTTTCAGGGACACAATCGAGAGGTAGATTGTTGAAAGGTTGGCCGAATCATCATGGGTTTCATCAAGACTCAGGCTGAGTTTCTGAAGGTTATCCTTTACATCCTGCAGGGCGGTTGCATCCTTTTCAGTGGTAGTGTGCTGAATGACCACCTCCTTCGTCAGGCTGATGATACGCCGGTTCAGGCGGCAGGAGTTTTTCAGGTAGTACAGTTGTTCCAGGGAAATCCTGGTCTGCCTTCCCACAAAAACCTGCTTTTCCATCCGGTCAATGTTTTCAGAAAGAGTACCCGCAATGGCCTCATATGATTTGGCCGTAAAGAACATGATCTTGGTCACAATTTCAGATGGAACACTTATAATGCCCGTATCAAGGTACTTTGATCTGATCTCTTCAATTATGGCCGCATGAAACCGGTGAACCGTCAGGATCACTTTATCGTTGTAAAAAATGGCGATCTTGTGACTCATCTCCTGGATGGAGGATGGTTTTTTAGTTTTATCATCAAATATCCTCAATATGATGAAAGTGAAATTTACCAGCGACTCCTTCTTCGGCAGGTGCGCCGGTTCAAGGCAATCGGCCAGCGAATAGTAATCAAGGTTGTATTCCTTTGAATACTCTTTGAGTTCCTCTGATGTCGGATCGGTAATATCGGTCCAGGTAACTTGATCCTTGGTCCAGGTTGTGACGTTGATTTTTTTGTTCATCTCTTTTGGATTGATTTAAAGTTATTCCGGATCACCATACGATCCCATGTTGTCCTGCTAATCTTCAAGATAAGCGGAAAATTTCTCATCAATATGCTGGTTGAACCACCGGTCGATGATTGATTTTCTGAACCTCCACTCCTTTCCGAGTTTGGCTGCCGGTATTTTCCCATCCTGGGCCCAGGTGTATATCGTTTGTGGTTTAAGCTTCAGGTAACCTGCAACTTCTTCCAGTGTCATGATGTCATCCATGCCCTACTTCCTGATTTGATTTAAAATTTTCTCCGCCCCAGTCGCTGTTTTTCCAAGCGTATCAGGATGATTCCCCGGGGCAGGCTTTATCTCTTGCTTCCCGGCCTCCTTGTGGGATAACAATTGTTCTACCGAATATACGATGGCTGTATAAAAATTGCCTTCGTATTTCCTGAAAATATAAAACTCCTCATGCTTTTCGCATAAAAACGGCCGCAGGTTCCAGGCCAGCTGGATCCCGACAAATGCCAGGATGATGATCCATATCCTGAAAACGGTGACCCCGATCTGCGGATAGATGCTTCTGTTTTCACAGGCATATTTTAATGCGTCGACCATGAGCCGCATCCCGAAAATCCCCGCGAAAATAAAGATTGCCACATGCAGCAGCTGCAGGAAATGATAATTGCCGCCGGTAACCTGGAAAACAATCACAATAGGGGCAAACGACAGCGCGATGGTTGCCGTGAGCATCACACCGCTTAACACGATGACGATCATCTGCCTGAAACTCATTTTTGAACCAAGCACCTGCTGGATGATAAAAAAGGAGGGAAAGCAGATAACGACTGTTGAGAGAAAAAGGATGATGACTTTCAACCCGGTGACGACCGATTGAATGAAACTGTGGTAGCTGCCCATTACCATGCCATACAGAAAAGCAAACAGGCAGATCAGGAGGATCTGGCTGAATATCAACCTGTTTGATTGCTGTTTGTTGATGTCGCTGAAATACGATTCTTTGTTTTGGAAGATCTTAAATACTTCCCTGAATCCTGTGAACGTGTTCATAATGGAAGATTTATTTTTTTCCAAAGATAATATTTATTTTACTGTTTAGTACTGTTTGTTAATATTTATTATTGTATTGTATTATATTATATTTGAATAACCCGGTACTAATCCCATGACAGAACTCCGGACACGGCTCCATCCCGGTGGTGCGGGGGAATTCACCGGGAGCGATTAATTTTGAAGCAATGACCAACTGTTCTGATTTAATTGGTCACAATGAGTTTATGGCAGATTCCTTCCCCATGCATCGGCCCTGATGATACATTCAGCAACCCTTTCAGAGCTGATCGCCGAGGGCTCATGCCATATGGATTCTTCCGGTGCACAGGCAGCGTCTGCCACTTTCCGGATTTCTTCACCGGTTGGATTGATCACCCCAATCTGTGCTAGCGTGACAGGTAATCCCACCGATTTGCAAAATGAATATACTTCATCGATCATGGCTTTGGGCCGGTTTGACAGGAACAGTCCTGCAAGTACTCCAAAGGCAACCTTTTCACCATGAAAATAGGAATGCGTTGAGGGAAGTTGCGTCAATCCGTTATGAATTGAGTGTGCACTGGCCAAACCCGCGCTTTCAAAACCAAGTCCGCTCATGAGGGTATTCGCCTCAATAACATGCTCCAATTCGGGAGTGACCCTATTCGACCGGCAACTTTCCGCAGCCTTGACCCCGAATTCGAGGATGGTATCGTAACATAATTTTGCCAGGGTGAGTGCTGAAAGTGTACAGTGGCCCGCTGCTTCATTCGGCGATCCCGAATTATAACAGGCATCGGCTTCAAACCAGGTCGACAACCCATCACCCATTCCGGCGACAAGCAGCCGCACCGGCGCTTTGGCAATGATTTCTGAATCAAGCAATACCAGGTTTGGGTTCTGCTTAAGGTGAATGACATGATCAAATGCTCCTGTTTCGGCATATACCACACTTATGGCGCTGCAGGGAGCATCATTGGATGCTATCGTAGGCACAATGATGGTTTTGGCATTCAGGGCATTTGCAACGGCCTTCACGGTATCAATCACCTTCCCGCCACCCAGTGCAACCACCACATCACATCCGGCATTTTCAGCAACGGCTGCGATCCGGTTTATTTCTTTACCGGTACACTCTCCGCCAAAAGTTTCAACAAGATGATTTTGACCATCCGCGTTTTTTAAATGGGGCATTATTTCCCTTGTGGCAGTGGTTCCGCCAACAAGGATAGCCTTCGTGCCCAGTTTGGCGATCCATTCCGGTAAGACTTTAATGACACCCGGACCCTGGATGTAACGGGCCGGAAAAATGGCTGATTGAAATAGCATAGGAGTCAATATTTGAATTCGAAAGGTAAAAGTACTATTTTCCGTTAAGGGAAATTCGGTCGACGGGATTCATCTGCATTTTCCAGGCAGACCATTGAAGTTTTTTTCAAAGGGATTGATAAATATCCTGTGATGACGTATCTTTGATAGATCAAGTCAGTTAACTTTTTCAGACCGATCTCATGAAAACCCAATGGTTTTTTTTGTCCCTTGTGATGGGATTCCTGTTATTCTCTACAGGATGTAAGAAAAAAGAAACGGTTTCCTTACCAGTTCTTACAACCTCTGCAATCGGCGATGTTACCCGGACTACGGCCAAAGGCGGCGGTACGGTTACCGGCGACGGCGGGGCTGAAATTACTTCACGCGGTGTGTGCTGGGGTTTGTTCAAAAACCCTGACATTGCGGGTCCTCACACGATTGATGGCGCGGGAACCGGATCCTTTGCAAGTAACCTGACCGGTTTAATCGCGGGTACTACCTGGTTTGTGCGGGCATACGCCACAAACAGCGCAGGAACTTCCTATGGAGATGAGATTCAGTTTGCCACCCTGCCCGATCCGGTATTACCCGTTGTTACAACCAGGCCGGTGACTGATATCACACTCACCACGGCAACCTGCGGGGGTGAAGTCCTTACCGATGGGGGAGCCATTGTTACGCATCGTGGCATATGCTGGAGCACGTCAAATATACCAACCATCCTCGATCAAAAAACCATTGATGGCGAAGGCACAGGCATCTATCCCAGTTTTATCACGGGACTGGAATCAAATATGCCCTATTTCGTCAGGGCTTATGCGACAAACACTGTGGGAACTGCATATGGAGATACCGTATCGTTTACCAGGCTGATTCCTGATTCCATTGAATTTACGCAATTCAATCCTGAAATCGTTATTACCTCAGTGAGAGCCTGGTCCCCGCCAACGTTGCAATACGCCTGTTATCAACCCATCCCTAATGATTCATCGGCAAGTTATAATCTCGACACAGATCAGGACGGCACCTCTGATTTCAGGATATACATCTCCAATTGGTATGAATTCCACAGCGCAAGCAATCCCTGTTACAACTTTCAGTACTTTTCCAATATAAGATCAATTGCCCCAGGCGATTCCATTGCAGTTATTAAACCGGGTCCCGATTGTGCCCTTGAATTGAACTATGGGGATGAAATATCATCCTCCCTGTTGTATTCTGAAAGGGCAGAGACGGTAAGAAGCTACTGGATGAGTTTCCCCTGTAATCTGGATAGTTACTTGGGTGAAGGTTATTATGGTTTCAAAATGCAGAAAGGAAGCGGTTTCATGTATGGATGGCTCCTGATGAATTATAACGCTGCCAGTCATAAAATGACTATTAAAGAATTTGCTTTCAACCGGACACTCAATAAAAAAATCCTTGCCGGGCAGAAACAATAACAACCCTGTTATGCCTGATTTACAACCTGCTTCCTTTTCCTGTATCCCCAGATGAAGGTGGACGGGATAACCATGACTGCGGTCGGGATGGTTGATGCAACGGGTTTTGGCGTGCCTTTCATGCTGTGAAGACCAAAGGTAAGGCAGATTGCAATGGCTGAAGGAATGATCACTGCCAAAGCGAGTGCAAGTGATTTTCTGTGTACCCCGGTCGCAAGTGATTCACATCCGCGCATAATGATGCCGCCAAACAGAAATGTATAGGCTCCCTGTTTCAATGAGGCAGTTGTCGCACCGGTCAGGTCAAGTGTGTTGGAGTAATTGATGATAAAAACAATCACAGCCAGAAAAATGGCTCCCATCACTCCCATTTTGTAATCAATGTATCTGGATCCAAAATTGATTACTCTTTTGACCCGGGAAAAGTTATCTGAGTTTTTCAAATCGTCAGGTGCAAATCATTTCAGGGACCAAAAGTAAAAAAACGGGGCGATTAAACTGCGCCCCGGACCCAAAATCATGAAGGACCGGTTATGAGAAATAACAGGTTACAGTATTTCCCTTACCAGGGCCAGGAAACCGGGATCCACATCCCTGAAAATCTCCTGTTCGAGGTTTGTGAAGTTTTCCTTATCCCGGGAAAACCGGATCTTGCCATTGCTCAACAGGTGGATGTGATCACAAATACCGGTGAGTGAACCAAGGATATGCGAAGTGATGAGCACGGTGGTTCCCCTTTCCTTCAGCCTTGCTATGATCATGCTGAGCAGACGGGATGATTCCAGGTCGAGGCCGTTGAATGGTTCATCCAGGACTACAAGATGCTTTTTCTGCCGCAACACGCCGGCCAGGGCCAGTTTCCGTTTCATTCCGCTGGAATACGCATTGATCATCTGATCAAGGGGCAACTTAAACATTCGGTTCCATTCATCAACATCCGGTAAATCCTTCGGCGACCTGAACAAACCAAGATACTCCCTCCCTGTTATATGGCTGTAAAAGAAATTCTCGGTTTCAAGAAAAGCAAGGTCTGCCCTGGTGAGCGATCTCCCATTCATCCTTATGCCACCGTTTCCAGGCTTGATAAAACCGGCCATGGTATTCAGCATGGTAGTCTTTCCCGCACCATTCATGCCCACCAGTCCGTGTACACATTGTAAAGGTAGGGCAACCGTAAGGCCATCAAGTACCAGGTGATCATCATAGGATACACTGAGATTGTCAATTTCCAGCATCAAGGTATTTTCTAAGGTTCCTGTTGGCCCCCCAGGCAAGGAACAGATTAAACATGACAAAAAACAGCGCAACCGGAAGTATTACCGAAATAAAACACGCGAGTGTGGTAAGCATCTGGTGAGCGCCCGAATAGGCCCCCGGACGGTATTGATAATATTTAAGCAGGATAGAGAAAGTCACCAGGTTCAGCGACGCCAGGAAGAAGGCTGTTGTCAGCCACCGGAAATCCTTGTGAATGAACGCAATGAGCATCAGGGGAAATACAACCATTGCAAAAAGGCCGGCATGCCTTGCAACTTTAACCAGCAGGAACTTCCATGATCCCACGGCACCTGCCATGAGCATATTCAATGGTTCATATTCGGAATAGAACGAGACAAAAAGCATTGTAAGCAAAAATAGGGAAAACGCTGATAAACCGATGTGGTAAAATCCGAATAATCCGGGGATATAGAAAAGGATCACTGCCACCAGGTTTTTCCGGATGCCGCTTTGCCATTCGAACATCCCGGCCGGGATCATCTGAAGCTTCATTGCACGGGAGGCCTCTACCTCCCGTGATGGGACCATAAATGCGATGAAAAACATGCCTGCTGCGAAAACAATGCCATGGACATACAATGCAGCTGATACCAGGAGGACCGTAACGGGCAGGGTGAATAGCAAATACTCCGAAAAATAAACAACAGCGGGTCGCGACTGAATGGCAACAAGGAAATGGTAGTCCATACGCCGGCCGTGAACCAGCCATATGATATAAAGCACGGCCGCCGGTATTGCAAAAGGATATGGTTGCACCGCGATGCGCTGTATCAGGAAGAGGCCGGCAAACGGGAGAATAACAACTGCCAGGAAGAGAATCCTGAAAAGTCCCGCATCAGCGGAACCACGGTACAGTTGCAGGAACCTCAACCTTATCAAGCGACCTACCATAAAAAAATACCGGTTTATTACTTTACCTTCCCGAAAAAGGTTTGGTGCCAATTGCAAAAATACGCTCAATTTTTATTTCGGAATCCAGGGGTTTCCGCCTTTCCAACAAGTCAATTACGAATCCCGACCTGTTGAAATACTGCCTGATTTCCGTTTCGGAAAATAAGGAAAAATAAATTTCCGCATTGATCCCAAGCAGTTCCTTTTGAAAACCCTCACCAACACCAGCTTTGACGGCAACCAGGAGGGAGCCTCCCGGTTTCAGAATCCGGAAGAATTCATCGAAAAGCACACCAGTTAAAGTTTTCGGGGTATGGATAATGGAGTAAAACGAAATGACCCCATCGAAGGAATCCTGCTCAAAACCCAACCCGGCAATGTCATCACAGATAAATTGCATCCCAGGATTAAATCCGCGTGCCATTTCAATACAACGATCCGATATGTCAACCCCGGTAACCTCCATGCCCTTATCATAAAAAAATCGTCCGATATGTGCAGATGGTCCGCAACCCGCATCGCAGATCCGCGACCGGGGAGGAAACCGTTTTGCGAATGTATCCAGCAAATTCCGGTCATCTGCCTTTTCATTCATCTCGCCCGAAAACAGGTCATGGTACCTCTGCGCCACCATGTTATAGGTATGCCTGGTATTCAGATTACATGAAATGAGATAACCGTTCATATGGATGAGCCGCCTGTGAAATCATTTCCCGGGCCGGAACCGGATCGGTCAATAAGACGTTTAACTATCAGAAAAGTTACTGAAAAGGACCTGGCGATTAGAAATTTCACTGGTCAGCCGTTCATTTCACTTTCTGCGGTGGATCGCCCGCTCAGCTCAATCAGTTCAATCAAGGTTTTCCAGTTTCTTGTGGTAGCCCTTACTTTCAGTTTCTTTTCAAAGAAAGTGTTGCTGAGTTTCGTATTCCCATAACCGTTGGGGCAAAACAGGTAAACTGATTTCCCGCTGATAAAAAATTCGTCCGGTAAATAAATTTCATGCTGAATGCCGTCGGTCAGCAATTTCTCCGGGATGCCGGAGAGAAAAGTGACATGAAGTTTCGTGTGGTCAAGCTGTCTCTCACTGATGAAAACATTTTGCTCTGCAATGTTTTTCAATGTTTCTCTTTCGAATACCATCACGGGAATATCAAACCCGAAGGATTGGACTATCGCACCGGAGATGATTTTCTCCAGGGTCAGTATATCCGTCGGTGTGGTATCGAAAACAACATTCCCGCTTTGGATATAGGTTATGACATTGCGATATCCCAGTTTCCCGAACATCTCCTGAAGGACTTTCATTTTAATCAGGTTATGACCACTGACGTTGATACCGCGAAGGATGGATATGTAGGTTTGCATATTGCTGTATATTAACTAGATCGTCGCCAACACTTTCATCACAGGATATAACATTCCTGCAATCAGCAGCAAGGTAATGAATGGCCGATTGCCGCTGGTAATTACTGCCGGTTTCATACCCTTTGATTTCGGCTGCTTTTTTTGAAAAAAACAGGCCTTCAAGTCCGGAAATCCCGGCGATGGCGACAATGACGACCGGGACCATAAAATGCAACTGGAGGACGGGATCATAATCGTTGGCAAAGCCGATCAGATAACCAAAAAAAAATGCAACAATAACAATCACCATCCTGAGGATGTCGAGAATTTGCAATACCATGGGGATGAATTTTTGATTTTCAAAATTACATGATAAATTACGATTACCGATTACTATTTCTACCTTTGATAAATAACTTGACTGTCACATGAAAACTTGGCTTACCAGCGGTGGAACAAGCATAGTCCGGGTACTTTGCGGACGATCGAATGTTTATTTAATGACCAGGGGAAAATCAAGATTGCTGATTGATACCGGCTGGAAGGGTGATGGGCAACGGCTGCTTAAACGACTGGCAATGACAGGCCAGCCTGATGGGATAATTATGACCCATACGCATTTTGACCATACAGGAAATGCAGGGATTCTGCATGATCGATTTGCCCCGAAATTCATTGTGCAGGAAAATGAAAAGAATTTTCTCGAAAACGGCTACAGTCCTGTTCCCAATGGAACCATGTGGTGGACCCGCTTCATATACCGGCTTGGAGCTGAAAAAGTGCCGCACTGGTTCCTGGTTCAGGGGGTTGAGGCAACTATTACCTTCAGCGAACAGCAAGATCTTTCGGAATACGGCTTTAACGCAGTTGCCCTTCATACCCCGGGCCACTCCGCTGGTTCTTCCTCGGTAATTGTCGACCATGAAATGGCGATTGTCGGCGATACCATGGTTGGGCTGCCTCACAGGATCTTCCCTCCCTGGGGCGACAATGCCAATGAAATTATCAGAAGCTGGAAGAAACTGCTTGACACAGGGTGTCATACCTTTCATCCGGCACACGGGTTTCCAATTAAAAGGGAAAGACTGGAGAAAGAGTACCTGAAAATTACATCATATTCCCCTTCGAACTGATAAGCTCAACCTGGCAATCAGTTGATTAAAGCAATCTTGGTTAGCACGCCATTATGATCAGATACTGCACCCGCTGCATCATTGGTAAATATGATCTGCGAGCCGGCAACTCTGAAACGGGTGTTCTTTTTCATGAAGATATAATCGATCCTGCCTGGAAAATCGCCGCCAATGGTGTTATAGATGCTTTGGGCAGGTTTGAGGTTTGCATCCGGATAAATCTCCAGAAAAGTATCTTCATAATCACCGGTCTTCATCATGGTGTGGTATCCCTCACTCCATGGGAAATCGCTTGTCGGATTTCCATTGAAATCACCACAAACAAATGAAACAGCATCCGGACTGGTCAGTTCCTTTTCTGTTACCATCGCTTTGATGTTATTGATCTGGCTGTTTTGTTCCTCATCAGCCAGGGTGATACGCCAGTGGGTGTGGGCCGAGAAAATATGGAACGGGTTTCCCGAGACCTGGAAGGAGGCATAAATGACTTTCCTGGACAGTATGCTGCCGGTGCTTGTAACCACGGAAATATACCTGTCTTCAGAATCGCTTAACGGGTACCTGGACAGAACAGCAACGCCCTCCTCCCAGATATCCCAGCCATAGTGCGCCCAGCCCCAGGCAAAATGATAATCAATGCCATACTTTTTCTTTATTCTGTCAGAAATGACCAGGGCCATGTTATCCTCCCGGATGATTCCTCCTGTAATGGCAGCATTCCTGTGCTGGGCACATTCCTGGAAACAGATAAAATCGACATCCATCTTGCCAATGACATCGGCAATGATATTCAGTTTTTCATTCTGTCGGGATTCCTGGTAGGTGTGCAGGTTGATGGTCAGGATAAGGTATTCATTTTCAGATGATTTGAATAAGTCAGTCTTGATTCCCGCAAGTGATGTTTCCTTGAAATCGACAATGACTGCAAGTGTTTGGCTGACACTGTCCCCCTCATTATCCTGCGCCCTTACAATGAGGTTATAATTACCCGGACTGTCGTAAAGATGGCTTGCTTCAAAATCAGCGAAGCTGCTTTCATGGATTTCACTTCCATTGCCATCTCCCCATTGGATTGTCACCCGCTTAATCTTCCCGTCAGGGTCAGTTGCGCTTCCGTTGATCGTAAATTTCAGACCATCTGATACATGCGTAAACGTCAAAACAGGCTTTTTATTTAACATTTCCTGTTTTTTGGTGCATCCGGTCAGCAGCATTAACGTGAATGAAGCTATTGAAAAATTTAAAATAATCCTGTATATCATGGCGGTATGATCAAATGTCGGCTTCGTTTATTTACAAGTCAACATTTTGTCATTAAAAAACAAAGATACATGATAATCAGGCAGAATCCGGAAACACCATAAAAACAGGAAAACTGTTCCTATTGAAAGTCATTCTTGAGTTTTTTCGTCTGTCGTCACATTTTCATCATGCCTGACACCCCGGATATCGTCATTTCACAATCCTTCACCGAATTGATTTTTGCGTTGCGGCCTTATGGGTTAGCTTTGCTATACTCCAAAAACTGATAGACTTATGCAATTCAAATTATTCGGTATTTCCGCCCTGTTCTTTCTCTTCACTGCCGGTTCGTTTTCACAGGATGTGTTGCAATGGCGCGGGGCCGACCGCTCCGGATTTTACCACGAATCAAATCTGTTGAAAAGCTGGCCGGAAGGTGGCCCAACACTTTTATGGGAAATTGACAGCATTGGGAACGGATATGGCTCACCCGTGATCACCCCGTCCGTTATTTATGTAAATGGCGAGATCGATACGATCAGCTACCTCTTTGCCCTCGACCGTTCAGGAAAATTTATGTGGAAATCCCCGATAGGCAAGGAATGGACACAGAATTACCCTGGTACCCGCAATACACCAACAGTAGTGGATGACCTTGTTTATGTTACCGCCGGACTCGGCACTGTGGCCTGTCTGGATGCAAAAACAGGAAAAAAACGCTGGTCCGTTGATATGGTCACCGATTTTCATGCCCCGATGACCCGTTTTGGATTCTCGGAATCACTCGTGGTCAAAGGAAATGATGTTTATTTTTCCCCCGGGAACGCTGATACGAATGTGGTTGCCCTCGACCGTTTTTCCGGGAAGATCAGGTGGATCTGCAAGGGACTTGGACAAATGACCTCCTACTGCTCTCCATTACTGATCAAATTGCCCGAACGGGAGATACTGGTTACCTTCTCCAAAAGCGCCCTGCTCGGCATCGATACCAGGGACGGTACGCTGCTTTGGTCGCACAAACAGGATGGTGAGGGCGATGTACACATAAACACACCACTTTATGAAAATGGGTTCATCTATTACATCACCGGTGATGGAAACGGATCGGTCAAACTGAAACTATCGTCCGACGGTAAGGAAATTACCGAAGTATGGAGGAATGCGGTATGCGACAATACCATGGGCAGCTTCATCAAGTTGAACGAGTTTATCTACACCGCAAGTTACGGCAGGAGGTACTGGTACAGCCTGGACGCCAATACCGGGAAGATCACCGATTCGCTGAAATTTGATAAAGGCGTGACAATTTATGCCGACGGTATGCTGTATCTCTACAATGAAAAGGGGCAGCTGGGGCTAATCAAACCAAACGGTCCCAGGATGGAAGCCGTGAGTTCATTCAAGGTCACCCGTGGCACCAAGGCACATTATGCGCATCCGGTCATCAGCCGGGGGATCATGTATGTGCGCCATGGAAAGTCGCTGTTAGCCTATGATGTCAGGGAGAAATAGCAGTTCGGTGAAACTGAGGTAATATAAAATGAAACGTGGAAATATGAAAACGAGATTATGCCTTTTTGGTCTTTTTTTATCTTTTGCATCAGGTTTGATGGCACAGGAACTGACCATCGATGAAATCATGGACAAATTTTACCAGGCCGGGCGTTTCGATAAACTTCAGCAGGTGAAAACAATCATCATGACTGGTTCTTTGGTTCAACAGGACCTTATGCCTGTTAAAATTGTGCGGGTGCGCCCCGACAAGTACATGATGGAGTTTGATGTGGCCGATATGACGGCCTACCAGGTTTTCGACGGCCAAACCGCCTGGATGACGGCTCCATGGACCGGCAATGCCGCGCCACAGGTCCTGCCTCCTGAACGCGCTGTCGACCTTAAAAACAGGTCGGATATGGATGGGGTTCTTTATAAATGGAAAGACAAGGGTCATACCCTCGAACTGGCAGGGAATGACACGGTAAACGGTCTTTTGGTATATAAGATCAAAGTGACCCGGAAGGATGGCGGAATCGAATATCAATTCATTGATCAGAAAGGTTTTTTACCGCTAAAAAGGCTCTCCTACCGCAAAGCAGGAGGAAAGGAGGTCCAGGTGGAAAATTATTATCGTGATTACCGCGATGTGGAGGGTATTCCCTTTGCCTTTACCGTTGAAACCAATAATGCAGGCCGTGTTAACGAAATTCAATTCGAATCAATAGAACTCAATAAACCTGTCGACCTGAAAATATTTACCATGCCGGAAAAGAAGTAACAGCACCTATGATTCCCCGTCACGTTTCAACCATGTTCTTTCGTCACGATTTCCGTCACAATTTACTCACGTTTCAGTCATGTTCTTTTGTCACCTTTTTGTAACATTCCATAACCTTCTGCGTCACATTTAGTTCTCAGACAATAATTTCAAAAAAAACGGAGGTCCTCATGAAAAAAATCAACTTTACTTTAACACTGCTCCTGATGCTGGCAGTGTCTTCATTTGCCCAGGAGGGCATGTGGTTGCTGACACAGATGGATCAGCTGGAGCTGAATAAAAAGGGCCTTGCGATCCCGGTCGGTGATCTCTACAGCAAGGACAAACCCGCCATATACAGTGCCATTCTACAGGTTGGCGGCGACAGCGGT
>CAZPWZ010000029.1:0-13269 GCA_964590675.1 uncultured Draconibacterium sp. | reverse complement strand
GCCGAGGTGAAAATCGAAAGGCATCGCTTTCCCGGTCGGATCCTTCCACTTACCATTCAGCATCATGTAGTGGTAGCCGCCGCCTAAAACTTCAGGCCAGCCCATGATGACTTCGGGGGGCTTCACATACATGAAGGATTTGTTTTTAGCCTCAGAAATTCCGAAGGTGAAGCTTATGGAATCATAGGTTCCTGCAGGGATTTTATCATAAAACTGAATTGTTTTTGTATCCGGAATATCCTCATCAACATAAAAGATATCCTTCCACTCCCCGATCACTAGGCTGCCTCCATCGCTGCGGTACAATGTGATGTCAGAAATAAAATACATCAGTTCGGTGACCAGGTATTCATTTCCTGCGGCATTGGTGTAAATCAGCTCATTCTGCTTCAGTGGTTCCCCGTTCACAAGGTGTTCGATTGAAAACTCAAGGATTCCGGCAAGGGGCTCCGGCACAGGATCTTCCTTTTTCTTGCATGCCGTTATCATCGACAACATCAATAACAGGAATAAACAACCAAGCCGAAAACGAAATAAAACCTTCATGCCAACCGGAAATTGAGATTGCAAAGTTAATAAGTTAACCCATCTCAAAGATACGAATTCTATTCATGCGTTATGGCGATACGCTGGTCATCATGAAAAATGCTCGATGGATATGAGGCCTTTGACCACCGCGTAAATAGTCAATCCTGATACGGATTTTATCCCGGTTTTCTGGGAGATGTTTTTGCGGTGCGTGATAACCGTATGGGGGCTGATATTCAGTTTATCTGCAATTTCCTTGTTGGCGAGTCCGGTCACCAGTAACTTCAGCACATCCGTTTCCCGCTCACTCAAGGATTCCTGCTCTGATTCTTCATCAAGGGTCCTTGCCTTATGCAACACCTGGTCAATCGTATTGATGATGGAATGTGGAAGGTCATTGATGGAGATAATTCCGTCGAACTGGGCAAGCACCAGCTGATCGAAAAAAGAATAGACCATGCCAATCCATTGAATACCCGGGTGTTCATTCCGCAGAACCTGGAAGGCTTTCCCATCTGCCTGAATCAGTGAAGGGTTCAGCACGACAACATCAACCGGATGGCGCGCCAAAAGGTGCTGCAGTTCAATAAAATCTGCCGCCCGGGCAAAATGGTAACTTCGCCCTGAATCCGCGATCATGGAAACCAGACCCTGGTAAACAATCCTGGAGGGCTCTATTATGACAATTTGAACACCAGCCGCTGTCATCTTCCGGATTCCAGGTTACGTTCCATTAATTCAACCAGCGGCACAAGGATTTTATCCTCAATCTGAGAATGGATGTTCAGGTCATACTCGAGTTCAAATAAGCTGAATAGCAGTTTCCGCCTTACCTGCTGATCATCTTGCTGCGGCAGGTATTTGATAAGCAGGTTCTTCAGATCGGTAAGCTTTTCCTCGATGTCGTTGTGATGCTCCCTGTAGTCCGTCGCGGAATAGTATTTTACAAATGGTCCGGGCCGGCCTCCTTCCAAATAGTTTTGTATATCAAGAATATATGGATATACCAGGTTATTTTCATAGTTCAGGTGCTCCGTAATTTCATTGCAATACTCATTGAAGAATTTTTCGGCAAGCAACATTTCGGGATGGCCGTTCAGCTCAGTCATGCGCCTGATGTACTGGCGGATTTTTGGAAGCTTTTCGTCCAGGTAATAATGGTGACTCGTTTTCAGATATCGGATGATCATGGGGACATCGCCTATGGCAGGTTTGTCAGATGCAAATAAATCAAATCCGTTGAAAAGGTTAGCAAACGTAAGAAACACGCCTTTGCTGATAGAATTTTCGTCGCAAATCTGCTCCACTGTTTTCTCATGAACCACCAGCCCGATCCCAAAATGCTCAAGCATCAGCATGAAATAGGGATTTTCAAGGATCATCTCCGACACCTTCATCTCAGGAATGATCAACCGGTTTATTTTCTGATACATAATACCTTATCAATTCAATCTGGAAACTTCAAAAATACATGAAAATCTGCAATAATAAGACCGGCCAGGAAAAATCGTATCCGGGATTATTGAACCAACCCATGTTTACTGTAATTTTGCATTGATATTTGAATTTTTGGCTGGCCTTAATTTTTCACTGATCATTTTGTTATGAAATACCCGGTCGTCGCGCTGTTCCTTTTCCTTTCAGGTTTTATTCATGCCCAGGTGATGTTTAATCCCGATGACCTGCAAAATATTGCAAGGGCGGAACAGGCAAGATATGCCGCCAACCTGCTGATGCGCGGGCAACCCAACTCCCTTAATTTTGACGTGACCTATTACCGTTGCCACTGGAATATCGATCCTGCTGAAAGGTATATCTCCGGAAATATAACAATCTTTTTCACCCCCGTGCAGCCAGGATTTACGACCATGGAATTGGCAATGTATGATGGACTGGCCGTTGACTCTGTTGTTTATCATAACCAGACTGTTTCCTTCAATCACGCATCGGATGTGCTTAAAATTCATTTCCCGGCTGAGCTGCCCCGGAACTTCCCCGATTCGGTTTCAGTATATTATAAAGGAATTCCCGCTGATAATGGATCGGACTCCTTTGTACAGGAGATGCATAACGATGTCCCGGTGATATGGACCCTTTCCCAGCCATATGGATCGGGGGACTGGTGGCCCTGCAAGGACGGCCTTACCGACATAGCCGATTCTGTTGATATTTTTGTGAAGACCCCGGCAGTTTACACTGTGGCGAGTAATGGGATCCTTGCCTCGGTAACCCCCGACGGGACCAGCCGCATTTTTCACTGGAAACACCGCTACCCCATTGCCACCTACCTCATTTGTTTTGCCGTTACAAATTATGCTGAATACTGGCATCAGGTTCCCTATGGAACAGACACCCTCAAAGTTGTAAATTACATCTATCCTGAAGATTCACTCAGCGTTTCAGCACAGACAGGGGTGATTGTGCCCCTGATCCAGTTATTCGACACACTTTTCGGCATTTACCCGTTCCAGCATGAGCAATATGGACATGCCCAATTTGGATGGGGAGGCGGCATGGAACACCAGACCATGACCTTTGTTGCATCATTCGGGTTTGCACTGCTGGCACATGAGCTGGCCCATCACTGGTTCGGAAATAAAGTCACCTGCGGAAGCTGGGCCGATATCTGGCTCAATGAAGGGTATGCCACCTATCTCTCCGGGCTTGCTTATGAACACCTTTTGCCTGAATGGTGGCAACAGTTTAAAAAAGTACGGATCAATTCCATCACTTCCAAACCCGATGGATCGGTTTGGTGCGATGACACGACAAGCATCAGCAGGATCTTCGACGGAAGACTCTCCTATGCCAAAGGTGCCATGATCCTTCACCAGCTGCGGTGGATCATAGGCGATTCGGCCTTTTTTGCCGCATCCAACAATTACCTGAATGATACACGCTATGCCTATGGATTTGCCATCACCAGCGATCTGAAAGCACATTTCGAAGCATCATGCGGCCAGGACCTGACCTGGTATTTTGATGACTGGTATACAGGGGAAGGGTATCCCTCCTACCACATCGGCTGGAGCCAGGAAGGCAGTGAGTTACACTTCACCATCAGCCAGGCACAGTCGCATATATCGGTGCCCTTTTTTGAATTGCCGGTACCGCTGATGTTTAAAAACCAGTCGCGCGACACCCTGGTCCGGGTCAATAACACCTATTCGGGCCAGGAGTTTACTGTGACGCTTCCGTTTACCGCAGATACTGTTATCGTTGATCCTGAATACTGGCTGATTTCAAGAGATAATATCACCAGTGCCGTCCGGGAGATTGACCTGCATGACGAAATAGGCCTGTATCCCAATCCTGCAGGCGATTTCATTATCCTCACCATCAAGGGAAACCGGAAAAGTCTTCCCTACGCGATCTATTCCCCGGATGGCAAAAAAGTGCTGCAGGGATACTTATCAGGGGATCAGGTTCAGATCAGCACAGCAGCGCTGCCAAAGGGAATGTATTCACTGGAGATTAAGACCCGGAAAGGATCACAGGTGAGAAACTTCCTCAAAGACAATGACTGATTATTTCATCAGCCTGTCCACTCTTAAAAATACATCCCAGTATTTTTCCTTTGTCATATCAGCCCAGTGGATCTGGTAGTAACGGTACTGGTATGTCTGGACCTGGCACAGGATGGTCAGCAGGATGATCGCAGCAATAAAAACCTTTTTGACAGGCTTGCTGCGCATTGCACGCAACGCAATTGCCAGCAGCAGCATAAACAGCGAGATATATTCCACATAAACCCTGGATGAGAAACTGCCGCCATAATACCACATCCACCAGGAGGAAAAAACATAGGTGATCAGCAGAAAAAATCCGAACCAGCAAAAGAAGCTGAACCTGGAAGACTTCCATAAATAGTAACCGCCCGCAAAGCATAAAAGATAAAGCGGCGTATAAAGGAATAATCCCTTTTTATAACTGAACAGTATGTCGGGCATGTGCGGGGTCCTGAAATTAAATCCTTCGGCGCCGTATGCGTAAACAAAGAAATTTCCGGTGGATATCTTATAAATGATCAGCTGGACCGACATGACCCCGACCGCTAAAACCAAGCCTGATATCAGCCACGTGTAGTTCCGGAATGCCTTTGTTAATCCCTTCTTCAGAGATTGAAAATTCATGGCAGCAAAAGGCAGGATCAGGATGATCAGCCCGTTGACCGGCCTGATCAGGACAATCATTCCGAGGAGTAATCCAAGGATGGGGATATAAACGGGTCGGCAAGTCCTGAAATATATTATGGAATAATGGAAAAACATCGCGATGAATGCAAACGAATAAACATGCGACATGCCGGGTTCGCCAACCACATAATAGAACAGGTTGGTTCCGAATACTGCTGCAAAAAGGACAAGAGACTTGTCCCATTCGCCGATATCATAGCTTTTCATCGCCGCATTAAGGTATATCAACCCGATCAGCAGGTAGAACAAGGCTGCGACATTGATGAAAATATGATACAATTTTGAGTATCCGTCAGCTTTGTAATCCAGAAAGAAACTCAGCGCATGCGCTCCCAGGAAGAAGGGCAGTTCAGCCAGGGCCGTTCCGCAGTAATACTTATTGATCACCTTGCCATTGGCAAAGGAGCGGTAATCGTAGTAGAGGTTCTTATCATAATAATCCACCTGTTCGATCTGTTCGAAAAACCCGAAATTCAGGTCATGGAAAATGAATATCGCGGGCAGGTAGGCATAATTTCCCTTTGCATCCGATTCGATGATATCCTTCCAGTGATCCTTGCCCCAATTGAGGTTGGAGGAGACCACGGTCATGATCAGCAGGATGACGGCAATGGTTACTTTTGAAGGGTAGAACTTCCTGTTCATTTGAATTAAACCATTTCTTGCGACAATGTTGATCCGTTAATGTATCACTAATCAGTTTTTTTTCCGGCTTTTCCGAAGAGGTTCAATCCCCCGTATCCAAAGATCAGGCTTATTTCATTCGGCTCGCCTGGCCCATACTGGGATCGATTTACCGGGAAGTCATGGTTGTAGGTGATCCGGATCTCAATTTCTTTTCCAAAAAGGAAACGATACCCGGCCATCAGCACGATATCGGCAGATTTTGGCAAATCAAATATAGTCTTATACCAGCCCCCCAGGGAGAAGTTAAATTTTTGCACGTTCATACCAACCTGCAGGAAGTCCATATCCTGTTGCTTCTGATACATTATGCCAGGACTCAGTTTAAAAGGATCTCCAATCCCCTTAGGCGCATGTTTTATATCCCGTTGTTTCCCGATGGCAAAGGCAAAATCGCCATGTCCAACAAATTTCACGGGTAGTGGTGATGAATGATCAGGAAAAAAGGATTGATCGGGTGTAAAGAGATGATCTGCAGCGAAACCTGCTGTTCCGCTTACCCGGGAATTTTTGCTGGTGAACTCTAATAACACGCCTGTTCCGAAATCCGGGAACACCTTTGTATTATCATCAGGCGGGGTGAAGGAATTTGGGTAAATATTACCATACGCACCATTGATCTGATCGTCGAAAACCAGTTCATCCCAATTCATATATTCTTGTACCACGGACGCCCGGATGCCGATCATCACCGTAAAATAGTCTGAAAACCGGATCCTGGCGCTCAAACTCAACCCCAGCGAAAGATCCCGCATTAAACCCTTTCCAATGTTATCGGAATTGACGAGGAGACCTATTCCTCCGAATCCCGGCAGGTTCCTATCCCCCAGGTCCGCGGAAAAAGAAAAAGCATGATAGCCAAATGCCCGTTTTGGCAGCTGATTGCGGAACAGGGACCGGACGGTCAGCCCCTGGCTGATCCCGGTGAAGGCAGGATTGTAACAGGTAGGGGTGTTAAAGTACTGGGTGAAATTGAAATCCTGGCCATTTACAGTCAGATGCATACCCAGTAAACACAAGATAAAACCAACCCCTGTTTTAAAGTGGTTTTTCATGATCGGTTAAAAAAACAAAGTTATTGTTTTACCCGGTTAACCTCCACATGAATATCCCGATTTCTGAATTTATTGTAAATTTGGCTTTGTCAAGTCCTTCATAGTCAGGAATTTTTATTGACGAAAATTATCGAATTCGGATTGTCCGGTTATATCAGCAAATAATGCAGCATAAATTAAAATTTTCTTTACTGATACCAGCGGCCTTCCTTGTTTCATATTTTGTGCCGAAACTACTTCCCAAACCAGCCTCATACCTGGAACTACTTGCCACACGAGATCTGGCACCGCTGTTGATTGCATTTGCAGCCACCTGGTATTTACACCGACGGATCAAATCGCTCCCTTCAGCGTGGGGGTTTGATTCCGGGATGCTGACCGGTGTTAAAATGGCATTTATTTTCTGCCTGCCGATGCTTGCAGGATATGGATTTCTGGCTGATTTCACTGTCAGGATCGACTGGCAATCGTTCTGGTTTGGTTGCGTGGTCGCTGCGATCTTTGAAGAGTTACTTTACCGTGGTTTTCTTTTTGGCCAGTTGTTCAGGTACGGAGGATGGGGATTTATACCTTCAGCTCTTTTGAATGCTGTGCTCTTCGGTTCCGGTCACCTTTACCAGTCCAATGATGTGTCTGGTGCAATAGGGGTTTTTACTATTACCGCCCTGGGAGGAATGTGGTTTGCCTGGTTATATATTGAATGGAATAATAATCTTTGGATTGCCATCTTCATGCATTTCTTTATGAATTCCTGGTGGACATCATTTAATATTGACGACAATGCTGCCGGCGGATTCATGGCAAATATCATCCGGGGGACTACCATTGCCTTGAGTATCATCTATACGGTTCGTATGAAACGAAAAACCGGTGGACTGACAATCGGCATCAACAACCTGTTCATTCAAAAAGTACAAACCGGAAGAGACAGGATGACATAAAGGTGGAGTTTCGACTATAACTTTAGGTTAAAATCTAACATGGCAAATAATGAAAATGAAATCCAACGAAATTGATTATTACATCCTCACTTTCCCTGATGAAGTGCAGATACTAAAACCTGCAAAAAGTGAAAAATAAAAAGCATTGAATCCTAAGGCAAATCAACCCCCGTTGAGGCATTATAAATTCGGTACCAATGCTCCAGGTTCATTTCTATACTTATTGCTTCAACCGCATCTTTTATCCGATCAATTTTGCCGGTGCCAACAATTGGCATCAGGGTTACAGGGTGACTCAGCAACCAGCTATAGATGATTTTCTCGGCTGGATTTACATTTAATTCATTTGCGACCTCTTCAACTGCACGACGAATCCGGTGCCCTTTTTCATCCTGCGGGATCAACAGCTTGCCCCATGCCAGCGGTGACCAGGCCATCGGATTGATCCGCTGCTTCAGGAAAAAATCGATGTTGCCGTTCTCAAAATGCTCGAGGCAATAGGGAGATATCTCCACCTGGTTGGTAACAAGCTTTTCTTCGGTATAAGCATTCAGCATTTCGAACTGCCCGGGAGTAAAATTGGATACGCCAAAATACCGGACTTTGCCCTGGCTTTTCAGAAGGGCAAATGCTTTTGCAACCGCTTCAGGATCAAAAAACGGCGCAGGCCGATGCAGCAGGAACAGGTCAAGGTAATCCGTATTCAGATTCCGTAACGAATTATCCACCGACGAAACGATATGATCATATGAATAGTCATAATGTTTGAGTTTCCGGCCAGGAAACTTATCCGATAATATTTGAATGCCGCACTTGGTCACAATCTGGATTTTGCTGCGCAGGTTTTTACCTATTTTCAGTGCCTCCCCGAATAATTTTTCACACCGGTAATTTCCATAAAAGTCGGCATGATCAACAGTTGTCACTCCCAGTTCGATCGATTGTTCCGTAAGTTTTAATAATTCCTGGCTGGAGATGTTCCAGCTTGATAGTCTCATGTGTCCATGGATGATGCGGGAGAATTCCAGGTCGTCGGTTATTTTAATCTTATCCATATAATACTCCTTTGAGGATGATGACAAAGTTAATGGAATTTTTTAGGGTCAGGGGATGCGGGACGGGATCGCAATCTCATATGTTTATCCTTTATTTATTCTTTCCCGCGGGAATGGAATGAGCGAATGGAAAAAATGTGAAAGGTAACACCCAGGGCAATTAATGTCAATGCCCCTTTGATATAAACATTTTCAATGAAATATAACACAGAAAACAGGATCGTAATCCATAACAGTGTAACGGAGAGTACCTTCACCTTCAGCGGCACCCCTTTCCCGTCCCGGTAATTTTTGATGTAGTTTCCGAACCATTTGTTATTTAACAGCCAACGGTAAAACCTGTCTGAACTTTTTGAATAACACCAGGCAGCGAGTAAAAGGAATGGGGTGGTTGGAAGCAGCGGTAAAAAAATTCCTACAACGCCAAACCCGACAAATAAAGTCCCCAGGATGATCAGCAGGCCTCGTTTGAATTTATCTCCGATTTTGTGCATCATTATTCCACCATATCATGTTCGCAAAAGTATGGATTTCAGGCACGAAATGCGACGAAAATCGTGACATTTAAATGTGACAAGAACCGTAAAAGGCAAGTGACTGGTAATGCCATTCAGAATTATTGCTTGATAAACTTGGCGATGACCGGGCCACCTGAAGATTTCAACACCAGGAAATACAACCCGGCTGCGAGGTGCCCGACTGAAATCTCCTGCTTTCCTGATTCGCCGGGTTGGTCATCCTGGCTGAAAACGGTCTTCCCGTAAGCATCAGTGATCGTCATTGCCCCGATTTGCCGGTTCCCGGAATAGCTGATGGTGATCAATTCAGCACAAGGATTAGGATAGACGGATAAAACCGGTAAATCATTTTTATAATCCCCGATACCTATCGGATTGGCGCGGTAATCGATACCTACCACGTCGGAACTGATCCCGGTCGGATAGGATGTGATGGAGTCGCCGGTGAGGCTCGATACGAGGCAGTATCCCGGGGTCATAAAATCGCCGATGTTTGAATAAAACCTGTCGTTGATGGTATCAACCAGTGATGAGAGTATATAAGTAAACATTGCGGAGCCGGGATCATTTACAATAGTTGTATCTTCAATTTCCAGGGAACTGAGGTTAAACGATCCGATTCCTTCATTCATCATGACGTAAAGGATAGAATCCTTGATCCCGGTGCCATTGCCGACTTTTACACCGATCATCCTGTTTATCTGCGACCCGTTTGACGGATCGTAAATGGAAATACTGCCAATTGCCGGCATGCCGTAGGGTGTTTTATTCACCGAAAATATTTTCCCGCCGAACGCATACAGGTTGTATATCCCAACTGCCTCTGCGCCAAAGTTGATCTCCCTGATAAGGCTCCAGGATGAAGGGTCAATAACTGCAATTTTCCCTTCAGTTCCCATCCAGCCGCCGTTGACTGCCACATATACAGTATCGCTGGTTACAGCAATACCACTGCAGTCGCCGGAAATATGATCAACCTGGGCAATGATTGAAAGATCGGCGGTATCCAGCACCTCCACAAAATACCGTGACAAGGGATACTGTTTGGAAACGATCAGCCGGTTGTTGTAAAGGGCGAGTTTTCCAAGGCCGGAATCTGCAATGGCGGCAACACGCTGAAATGTGTTGAGATTATATTTGATGATGGAATCCTGGGCATTGACATAGGCAATATTTCCACTGACCAGGATATCCTGTGCCGATTGGGTGAAAATCGTATTAAATTCACTGCTGGTCTGTTCTGAGAGATTGTACGCCTGGGCTGTAACATAATCCTGGATCGGAGGAGCGAACTCAAACCTCCCGCTGTTCACGGTGATTATTTGTTTGGTCCAGTCCATGGTTTGTGAGAAAACCGGGATTGGGTGTAAAATGACGATTGCTAATATCAAAAACGCTGGTAATTTCACCTTTTTCATCAAGTTAAGTTTTAAGAAGAAATTGAGTTTTAAGAAGACAACAGGAACGGTTTCACAATGAAAATCCCAACGTTTATAGTCCAGATCAGTTAAATTATAAAGCATCGAACAGAAGATTTCTGTAAAAGTTGGTTAACGATTTTAGCATTATCTTGACTTTTAACCCGAAAGCAAGACAAAAATTGATTGGCAGGTCTTCTGGCTTGCTCAGTCTTTCACGGTCTTCCCATCCCACTATCGCGGGAAAGTGACAAAAAGAGGTCGAAAAACATTTTTAAAGAGCTTACAGCTGCGGGAACAGTTCCGGATTTTCACCGGATTCCCTTTTCACTTTCCACCGAAGAAATTCAGCGAAAAGAACCAAACATAAGTTGAGGACAAACTTACAAAAAATAGAATTACGGTAACTATTTTATGGCACTATTTATTTCAGCCTTCATCCGTGAAACAAATTTGCCGGGGTTATTCTGGGCGCAGGAGAAGGCGAATTCGGTGAGGTCGTTTTTCACCTCTTTGCCGTTTACGTAAGTGACCAGGTAGAGCGCCTGGGCATTGATTTCAAAATTGCTGATGATGCCGCCATTGGATTTATCCTCGGTGTTGAGCACCCTGAACTTAATGATCCCTGATTTGATATCCTTTGCATAATCAGATTGCATCAACTTGCGGGTATGATCCTCTATCGACTGGTCGATCGGGCAGCGTTCGCCCGTATGAAAATAGTAAACCGTCAGTTTGGGATGGCTTTCAGCAGGCTTTGGGGACTGCGCTGAAACCAGCTGTCCTGCCAATATCATTGCTAATCCAAGGAATAAACTAATAGTCCGACGCATATGATGAAATTAGTATTTGTTTTTACTGAATCCTGGCAGGTTTGCAAAATCAAACAGCCGAAATATAACTACAGGCTGCCGGTCCGATCAGCAGGCACATGGACGGTTGACCAAAAAGTATCCGAAAAAGCCGCCAAAAGCTATACTCATATAGGGATTACTTGTAATTCCACACGATCCCGATGCACAGCCGACAAAATAATAATATAAAAATCCGGCAACACCGCCAACGGCGATGGCTATGAAACTCTTCCAGAATACCCTTGATTTCAGGTGCTCCTTTAATGAGCGGGGTTTGTTATCAACTTCACACGAATTTCCCATAGAAGATACGTTTACTGATGTTTGAGGCTGCTCTTTTTTAACTCAGACAGCCGAAATACAATTGCGTGCGCAAAGATAATATTTCTTTGATATCAATCGCTTAAATATCACTTTTTTCTTTGTGCATCACTTCAAACACTCCTTAAACTTTCTTCAGTTTAAACCCGGTGAACAGCAGGTAGAACATGGCAATAAGCAGCACCGCCAAACCGCCTGCCTGGCCCAGGTTGTCGGAAACGACTCCCATCAGGGGAGGAATGACCGCTCCTCCTGCTACGCCCATGATCATAAGCCCGGACACTTCGTTGGCCCGTTCAGGCATTTTCTGAAGGGCTGCCGAGAAAATGATGGAAAAAACATTGGCTACGGCAAGTCCCAGGATGAAGATCAATACCAGGATCGCCCAGAGGCTGCTCATTGTCAGCATCACCAGCATGCCAACAATAGCCATGACCATGCTTGTGATCAGAAAACTCCTTCCCGAAAATTTTACCAGGAGTATGGCGCCCACAAAGGTCCCGGTGGTACGGGCGATAAAATAGAGACTGGTACCAAGCCCGGCCTGGTCAAGCAAAATATCGCAGCGCTCCATCAGGAATTTGGGAATGGTGATGTTTAAACCAACATCAATGCCTACCACAAACAGAATTCCCAGGAAGAACATCAGGATGGTTTTATCTTTAAGCAGGGCAAAACAGGCGCCGAAAGAGGAGATCCTGCCTTCCACCGGTTTTTCTTCAATCCGAACGAATACCAGCCAAATGGTGGACAGCAAAGTAACGGCTGCAAAAATCGGGAACAGCATTTTCCAGTTGCCTAAACTTGCGGCTGCAAAACCGGCAATGACCGGCCCGAGAAAGGAGGCGATGGCCTTGATGAACTGACCCCAGGTGAGACTGCTGGTGAGCCGGTCGCCTCTGACAACGTTTGATAACAATGGATTGAGTGAAACCTGCAGGATCGTGTTTCCGATCCCCAGCAAGGCAAATGCAACCAGGACCACTTCAAACCGGTAGGCAATGAGCGGGACAAGCATGGCCACGAAGGTGACGGCCATACTAAGTAACACCGTTTTTTTACGCCCGATGGAATTCATGAGAAGGCCTGTGGGGACAGAAAACACGGCAAACCATAGAAATACCATCATGGGCAGCAGGTTGGCAAGAGTATCGCTCAGGGCGAAATCCTGTTTTACATAATTGGTGGAAATGCCAACCACATCAACAAATCCCATGATAAAAAACCCGAAGAGGACGGGGAGTACTTTGGATAAGGAGGTTTCGTTTTTCATTTTTAATTCCGTGATTACATTTTTGATAACAATGGTTTGATTTTATTCCAGAGGTTTTGATCAAGCAACCGTGCACTCCCGATGATGGCAGCATCTTCCCTGAGCCCTGAAAGGCTGATTTCGATGTGCAAATTCTGGCTTTTCAGTGAATCCTCCAAATAATTTCCAAAAAGATTATATGCTCCCGAGATATTTCCGCCTATGACCAGCGCACCGGCATTGAATTTTTCAAGCCAGGGTCCCAAAAAACCGCCAAGATTATTTCCGAATTCTGCAAACAACTCCTTCGCCAGTGGATCTGTCTCCGCCAGGGTTGCAATTTCCTTGACCCCCGATGACTTTTGTCCCGATCTCAAGGCATACTGCTGAATGAACCATCGCGTTGAAAAGGAATCATCGGCAATGCCATCCCTGAACGGGAGATGC
>CAZPWZ010000028.1:0-13382 GCA_964590675.1 uncultured Draconibacterium sp. | reverse complement strand
AAATACAGGGCATAAATTAAAAGGGATTATCTACTTCCAGGGTGAAAATGTTCCCTGAATGATCTGGTTTCGCGCCTCTTTCATCAGCCAGATATAAAATCCCAGGTTATGCATGGTAGCGATCATTGCGCTGAGTATCTCCTTTGAAATGAACATGTGCCTCAGGAAAGCCTTGGTGTACTGCAGATCCGCGAATACATCCCCATCGGCTTCAAGGGGAGAAAAATCCTCCTTCCATTTTTCATTTTTAATATTGACAATCCCGTTGCGCGTGTAAAGCATGCCGTTTCGTCCGTTACGGGTGGGAATGACACAGTCGAACATATCGATGCCCAGAGCGATGCACTCGAGGATATTGGCAGGTGTTCCCACTCCCATCAGATAACGTGGTTTTTCGTCAGGAAGTATGCCGCAAACAAGGCCGGTCATATCATACATCATGGCGGCGGGTTCGCCGACTGATAAACCGCCTATCGCATTGCCCGTGGCACCCTGGTCGGAGATAAACCGGGCTGATTCAGTGCGCAAGGCCGGGTAAACGCTGCCCTGCACGATTGGAAACAAACTTTGGGTGTAACCATGCGGGCAGGTGGTTTTTTAAAAATGCTGAACACAACGGGTAAGCAAATAGTGCGTGCGCTTCATCGACTTCCTGGCATAAGCCTCGTAACAGGGGTACGGTGTGCATTCATCAAAAGCCATGATGATGTCGGCGCCAAGTTCACGCTGCACATCAATGGCCTTTTCCGGGGTGAATGTATGCTTTGATCCATCGATATGCGATTGGAAAATCACACCGTCATCGGTGAATTTCCGAATATCGCCCAGGGAATAGATCTGGTAACCTCCGCTGTCGGTAAGGATGGGTTTCGACCACCCGTTGAACTTATGCAGACCGCCGGCCCTGGATACTATATCCACGCCGGGCCGAAGGTAAAGGTGATAGGTGTTCGACAGCATGATTTGAGCATGAATGTCGGTATCCAGATCCCTGACATGCATGGCTTTGACCGCCCCTGCTGTTCCGACAGGCATGAAAAATGGAGACGCGATGGTCCCGTGATCTGTTTTCAGGAGACCTGCCCGGGCTGAAGAGCCATTATCGCGATGTAAAATGTCGAATTGCAAGTGGTTATTGTTTAATATTCCGGGCAAAGGTAAGGGTTCTTGAATTTTAATACGTTGACTCTTTTCAACCATCGTGCTAATTTATACACAATCCTGATTATTGTAATGGGAGAATGAATAACTTTGCCACATTCATCAATGAAAATATTTAAATGATTGATATACTGGTTAATACGCAATTTTGGCCACTGGTTTTAGGTGGTGCATTTGCGTTGACCTTTCTGATTCAACTTGTTTTTTACTGGGGCTTCTTCTGGAGACTGGGGAGGTACAGGCAACCTGCACCGGATTCCGCTCCCAAAGGAGTTTCCGTGGTTATATGTGCCCATAATGAATATCATCACCTCAGGGAAAGTCTGCCCTTGATACTGGCCCAGGATTATCCCGATTTTGAAGTACTGGTAGTCAATCATTCATCCGACGACGATACAAGGTACCTGCTTACCGATCTCGAAGACAGGTTCCCGCATCTGAAGACCATTACGATCAATGAGGATCTCAACTTTTTCACAGGAAAAAAATTCCCTTTATCCATAGGCATAAAATCAGCAAAACACGACCTGGTACTGCTTACCGACGCAGATTGCAAGCCTGCATCAAAGGATTGGATCAGGCATATGCAATCCGCGTTCGTCCCCAGGGTTGAGGTGGTACTTGGTTATGGACCCTACAACCGCAGCACCGGCTTACTGAACAAGCTGATCCGGTTTGACTCGGCCCACATAGCCGTTCAATACCTGTCATATGCACTGGCGGGATTTCCCTATATGGGTGTTGGCAGGAATCTCTCCTACCTGAAACAGGTTTTTTACAAGCACAACGGCTTTATATCTCACTACCGCATCCGTTCAGGCTATGACGACCTGTTTATCAACCAGGTGGAAAAAAGATCGAACACTGCAGTCATGGTGCATCCGGCGAGTTTTACCTTGTCGGATCCCAAGCAAACCTTTGGTCAATGGATCACACAGAAAAAAAGGCATTTTTCGACCAGCCATTTATACAAATTCAAGCATAAGTTTCTCCTGGGAGCCTATGTATTCAGCCTTGTGTTCTTCTATGGATTGTTCATCTCCATGCTGGCACTCAATTGGTCGTTGTTCCCGGTCCTTGGAATTTTCATCCTCAGGCTTGGAACCCAGTATTTTGTTCTGGCAGGATGCATGAAGCAATTGAATGAGAAGGACCTGATTCCTTTTATCCCGTTATTTGAGATCATGCTTTTACTTTTCAACGCGGGGATCTGGATTTCCAATTGGTTTTATAAACCGGTACGATGGAAGTAGCTGAGCATCTGACCGAGAAGGCGCAACGCGATTACATGCTCGTGCAGCTGGCCCGGGATCATGGGGACCAGCAGGCCTATGCCGAACTGCTGAATAAATACCGGGATTCACTCTATTTCATGATGCTGAAGATGACCAGCAATGCGACTGATGCCGAGGATCTGACCATTGAGGCTTTTGGCAAGGCATTTAAGAACCTGCTGCAGTACACGCCTGAATTTGCTTTCAGCACCTGGTTGTTTAAGATCGCGGCGAATAACTGTATCGATTTCCTCAGGAAGAATAAACGGATTCAGTTTGCGGATAACTTTTTTGATGATGACAATGAATATTCGGATGTCCCTTCCAATATTCCGTCGGACGGGCTTGATCCGGTTGAAAAGATGATCGAAAAGCAAAAGATCCAGCTGATGCATGAGGTGGTGGAAAAACTCAAACCACATTACCGGCATCTGATTGAGCTCCGTTATTTCAAGGAGTGGTCGTATGAAGAGATCGCCACCGAACTCGATCTGCCCCTGGGCACTGTGAAGGCCCAGCTGTTCCGGGCCCGTGAATTCCTCTACCAGATCCTCCGAACATCACAGGAGAAAATATAATCATAAATTTGCCATCCAAACAATTATTGTCGCCCCCATGGAAACAATTGATTTCAAATCTGCGATCTTGCAGGGAATTCCGGCGGAATTACCTGAAAAACAAATATATGATCCTTCGGCCAACCATGCCCCTGTAAGGAAGGATATTTTATCAGCTGATGACAAGAGGCTTGCCCTGAAGAATGCGTTGAGGTATTTTGATCCGAAGCACCACGCCATCCTTGCCCCCGAATTTGCCGGGGAGCTCAAGCAATATGGCCGCATTTACATGCATCGCTTCAGGCCTGTCTATAAAATGCACGCACGGAACATCCGCGAATATCCTCACCGTTCCATCCAGGCAGCTGCCATTATGCTGATGATCCAGAATAACCTCGATCCGGCGGTGGCACAGCACCCGCATGAACTGATAACCTACGGCGGAAATGGCGCTGTATTCCAGAATTGGGCGCAGTACCTGCTCACCATGAAATACCTTGCCACCATGACGGATGAGCAAACGCTGGTCATGTATTCCGGGCATCCGATGGGTCTTTTTCCGTCGCACCCTGATGCACCCCGCGTGGTGGTCACCAACGGGATGATGATTCCAAACTATTCCAAACCTGATGACTGGGAGCGATTCAATGCACTTGGTGTTACGCAGTATGGCCAGATGACTGCTGGTTCATACATGTATATCGGCCCGCAGGGAATTGTTCATGGCACAACCATAACCATACTCAATGCGGCACGCAAGGTTACGGCAGATGCAATTGCCGGGACTGTTTTTGTAACTTCGGGATTGGGAGGCATGTCGGGTGCCCAGGCAAAAGCTGCCGTAATTGCAGGAGCAATTGGTGTTGTGGCAGAGATCAATCCCGCCGTGGTGAAGAAACGTCATGAGCAAGGCTGGGTGGATGAGGTTTATATGGACCTTGATGAGTTGGTGCGCCGCTTGATGCAGGCCGTTTGCAACAGGGAAGCAGTTTCACTGGCTTACCAGGGTAATGTTGTTGATCTTTGGGAGTACTTTGCCGAACACCGGCTCCAGATCGAATTGGGCTCAGATCAAACCTCACTGCATAATCCATGGTCGGGTGGTTATTATCCTGCCGGGCTTACTTTTGAAGAATCGAATGAGCTCATGGTGAAGGATCCGGAGCAATTCCGCCTGGCCGTGCAGGAATCATTGCGACGCCAGGTTGCGGCGATCAATAAAATGGCTGAAAACGGAATGTATTTCTGGGATTACGGAAATGCATTCCTGCTTGAGGCTTCCCGCGCAGGCGCCGATGTGATGAAAGCTGACGGAACATTCATTTATCCCTCGTATGTTCAGGATATCATGGGTCCCCTGTTTTTTGATTATGGCTTCGGACCTTTCCGCTGGGTTTGTACTTCAGGGAAGCCGGAAGATCTGGCCGTTACGGATCACATTGCAGCCACCATCCTGGAGGAGATAGCCCGCACTTCCCCCAAAGAGATTGAAATGCAGATGCGCGACAATATCCACTGGATTCGTGAGGCAGGTAAAAACAAGCTGGTTGTCGGTTCTCAGGCACGCATACTTTATGCCGATTGTGAGGGCCGGACCAAGATTGCAACTGCTTTCAACAATGCCATTGCCGAGGGTCGGATTTCAGCACCGGTTGTTCTTGGACGCGATCATCATGATGTTTCAGGCACCGATTCACCCTATCGTGAAACTTCCAATATCTATGATGGTTCTGGTTTTACGGCCGATATGGCCATCCAGAATGTCATCGGTGACGGATTTCGGGGAGCTACCTGGATTTCGATCCATAATGGAGGAGGTGTTGGCTGGGGCGAAGTGATCAACGGAGGTTTTGGAATGCTGCTCGATGGCACCGCTGATGCCGCTAGGAGGCTAAAACTGATGCTTCACTGGGATGTGAACAATGGGATTGCACGGCGCGCATGGGCTCGTAACGATGAGGCTATTTTTGCCATAAAACGTGCCATGCAGGATGAACCCAGGCTGCATGTCACTTTACCCAATCTGGTCAATGAGAATCTGATCGGGGACCTGTTTTAATCTTAGAAATTCTTTCCTGCAAGCACCTGCAGCTGGATGCTGGTTGAATCGACGGGATTGGCCACCTCTTGCCTGATTATGCCATACCGGTTGTTTATCCAGAAGTGCGATGTCTTGGTGTTTTTAACCATCCCTGAATAAAAGGGCTCGGTATGTCTGAACCTGAAGCAGGAGAATGTACCGGCAGGGGTGGTCAACCAAACACTTGTATCAACCAGTGTAACGGTTGTGGTATCGGAATTAATCAGGTACTTGTATGTTACCCCAGGTTTTGCATAGATCGGGAAGTATACCCGGTTCAGGCTGAATGTCGAATCATGGTTTAAAGTATAGGTGTCGGGTGAAACGGTCCAGCTGAAACTCTTATTGATTCCTCCCCATGCACAAGCCTGTGAGGATGCACCCTGGAAAAAATAATCAGCCGGGTTCTGGTTGATCTGCTTCTGCACCAGGCATGAGTCTCCGTTCTGCAGCCTGACGTTGTAAGTCCATGTGTTGCCTGTCCTGCCGAAATCAAAGTAACGGATGGAATCTGCCGCAACCTGGGTGGATTGCATGGTCCCTTCCCAGCTAATATATTGATTGCCGGCAAGTCCGCATTCATTCCCGCTTATGTTTAATTCAATTTTTCCTTCCTCAGAAAACACGGCATAGCCGCTCAAGCTCCAGTTTTGACAGTTCGGATTTTCCGGGTCATTGCAGATCACATTAAAATAAACGGTACCATTGGCAAACTGAAACTGCCGGACAAAGATGTTTTCTTTCATAAAAAGCAGGCCGGCAAGTGATTCACCCCCTGCTTCAGGATAGAACACAACATTCCCGGATTGCCGGATCAGTTTATTGTCCTTGAAAGAGGAAATGGTTCCCTTCCAGGTTCCAATAAAGTCGCTCTGACTCTTGGTCAGCGGGTCGAATCCTGATTTTTTCTTACATCCTGGAAATGCGGTCAAAACCAAAGCGCAAATCAGGAAAAGGAGATAACGTTTCATCCGTATTATCTGTGTGAAGTATATATGAATTGCAAATATAACGCAGGATTAATCAAAATAGGTATATTCATATTTCAGAAAATAATGCTGGCTGATCGTTTTTCCACGGCCATCAATTGAAACATGCACTTCGTCAGGCTGCCCATTTTCATTATAGGTTCGGTTTATGGTCATGTAAACCTCTCCGTTGTCATCCAGTTCTTCCTCAGTGACAACCTGCTCCCGGTCATTGAGGGTTATGCGCGATGGATGCGATTTTGCAGGCGGTTGATCAGGGTCAGACATGTCGTTACCCTCCGCATCCACAATGGTATGGTTAACCAGCGTGTCATTGTCCCATTCAAAAGTTTCAACCTGTTCAATCTCTCCTTCATCGGTCGTGATGGTTCTTTTTATCAGGCGGTTCTCCTCATCGTAATGAAAATCAATAGTATCAATCGATCCGTCCTGGTAATGCTTCAATGAGCGAAAAATCTGTCCCGTTTCATTTCTTTGATAGGTTTTCTCTTCAGCCAGTTCATCCTCCTCAGGATAGTATGATTCGCGGATAAGATTACCACTGGAATCATACTCATACTCCAATTTTTCCTCGAAAACACCAAGTCGGTTGTATTTTATCTCCGTCAACGGCCTGCCCTCCATGTCAAATTCAGTATAATGGTGCGGGTGTCCTTCAATGTCGAGCTCTTCGTCGTTTAAATTCCTCACCACATAATCATATTGGGTAATGTTTATGCTTCGGGTCTTATTATTCATGAAAATCAGGGTTATGATGAATGGTGTAAATTGATGCGATAAATTTACTGCAATTCCTGCAATTGCCCGCTGACAAGGCGGAAATATTTTACTGCCCGCCGATCTGTCGCCATCCTGTATAATCTAAAAACATATCATTGATCAGGGTGTTATTTTTATCAAATCATTAAATAGTTCAAAAAGAGAGCAATAAACTGATAACAGTTCGGCGGAAAAAATATATTTGATTTTTTATATATTTTGATGCAACCTTTTTGAACCTAGCTTAGTCCTGATAGCATCTCTCTTCTTATTCTGCAGAATAAAAAGTTATTAACACACCCATTACCTTTTGAATTATTCAGGATTAATCACAGAAAACAAAAATCATGAAATATCCATCACAACCATGTTCATGCAAAACGTGAGTGTTAATCTATGGATATTCCGTGTGACCGGTGAAATCTTAATTATTATCACATGAAGCTATTTTATTCAGATGAGGCCCTCATTGACGGTCTTCGAAAGCGAAAAAAATCCTATATTGAATACATCTACCAGGAATTCACTCCGTTAGTGAGTCGTCACGTTTATCATAACTCCGGGCATGCTTCGGATGTTGATGATTTGGTACAGGAGGCGATGTTCATCTTATATAAACGGTGTAAGAGCCAGACTTTCCAGCTGGAATGCAGCCTGAAAACCTATTTTGTCTCTATCTGTAAAAACTTGTGGCTCCAGCAACTTGCGCGCAGATACAGGTTGCTTTACCAGGGAGATAGCGAGGTAAATGAACCGCACATCACCTACCGGTCAGATGATCCGGACCACCTGGAAGAAGAGGCCGTGAAGCAAAGGTTGCTGTATAAGTCCATGCTCGCCCTTCCGAAGGACTGTCAGCATTTACTGGAACTTTATTTCCTGGAGATCCCATACAAGGAGATTGCCCGGATGCTCAAGCTGAAAGATGAAATCGTTGTTAAAACACGCAAATACGCGTGTAAAAATTTGCTGCGAAAGAAAATCATGAATGATCCTGAATTTCACCAATACTTTAAACTATGAATAAAATGGAAATTACAAGCGAATGGATTGACCGTTTCAATGAAGGCGAGCTGAATGAACAGGAAAAAGATCACTTTCGAAAACGGTTGCAGAAAAGTCCGATTTTACGCACCGAGGTGCACTTGGATGCCTGCCTGAGTGAATTGTACCGGGATAAGGAAACCCTTGACCTGATGAAAAAAATTCAGGCGGCAAGCAAGAAGACTGAGAATTCGGGCGGAACGCTCAGGATGTTGTTACTGGCAGCATCCCTGCTGTTGCTGATGGTTTTTGGTGCCATCATCTACCTTGTGCAACTCGATCCGGCTGATTGCCAGGTTGTCATTAACAAGCATAATACGGATAAAGTCACGGGACAAGGACAAAGCGTCATAAATGCTGATATTAAGGACGTTACGGCCGGATCAAAACAAATATTCCCGACAACCCGCAGTGAAATGGCTCACCCCGGACAACTTGCATTGCATTACAAGCCACTGGCAGATTATGAATTGCTAATTGGTTCTGTCACCCGGTCGGCGCATCTTAAACTGATTGCACCCCCGAACAATCTGGTAATTCCTTCAGGAAAAGACATCCAGTTTGAATGGATGTACCAAAAACGACCGGTACCGGTAAGCATTATGGTATATAACAACACAGGTCGGTTTGTTTTTGGAACTCCGGCACTGCTGACCAGTTCATATTCAATGACGACGAAAGATTGGCCGGGCGGGGTTTATTACTGGAAAATGATCATGGACGAGGACATGATCTTCATTGGAAAGATTACGCTGTTATGAATGATTTAATCCCCCTTTATTATGAAAAATATATTATCCTGGATAACGATCATCCTGCCCGGAATAATGATCCCCATTATTCCAGGTATGATCGAAGCTCAGCCTAATCAGGCGCTCGAGGAAACCAACCGAATTCAGCAATACATAAAACCCGATGAGGTGATGCTCGAATTTTCCATGACCGATTCCACCGTCTCGGTTATGGCCATAACAAGGGATTCGATCATGCTTGCCTGCCAGTCACTCAACCCACTATTCTGGAAGGCGAACAAGGCCTTCAGGAACAAAATCAAGGCGGGTGATCCTTTGGGATTTGTCATTGTCGGACAGATTCTTTATTTTTTCCTGATCAGACCGGTACAACAATTTATTTCCGGAAAAAAACGATTGATCATCAAACCTGGCGACAGTTTATCCGAACTTCCATTTGAGGTTTTAATACAACCCGATAAGAGGAATTCATTGTTGCCCGGTGTGCCTATAAACTACCTGATCCTTGATTATGAGGTGATTTATCATGCTGACCAATCTTTATTACCTGAGATTTCAGGTGAAATAAAAGAAAGTCTCCCTGCTGACGCGACGGATCAGCAGTATGCGTTCATGGGCTTTTCGCCGGTGTTTGTCAATCATCCCGGGTTGAGTGCGCTTCCCGTTTCAAAGGAGGAAATCAAGGAAATAGGCTCATTGTTTCGCCAGAAAGGCCTCACCTCCTGGCTGGTTTATGAGCAGCATTCCAATAAGGAGCATTTCAAATCGACTGCATGCATGGGCCGAATCGTTCATCTGTCGACTCACTATATGCCGGAACCACCAGAGATTGGTCATGGCGGCTTCCTGTTTTCGGGATATGACCCCGCAATTTCACCGGGAGACAATGATGGCGTTCTCACCATCGATGAAATTAGCAGACTGCATCTGAATGCCGACCTGGTTGTTCTGAATGCATGCAGTTCCGGTATTCAGAAGCTGAAATCGGGTGGCAGCAGGAATTCTTTACCCGTGGTGTTTTTAAAAGCCGGGGCCAGGAATATATTATCAACCCTTTGGAGTGTGACGGATCGCCTGGCAAGTGTGTTTATGGTAAATTTTTACCGTTTGTGGTTATCCGGTAAAACCTATAGCCAGGCTTTGCGGGAGGTCAAACTGGAAATGATCAGCCACCCGGAAACATCCTTGCCGAAAATCTGGGCCCCCTATGTCCTGACAGCGCGACGGACAAAATAAGTGAACATTGTCATTCACTGGTACCCTTGTTCACAAGGTCAGCGGTTCACCGGTTGAAATGCTCACCTGTTTACTTCACCGCAATCGTCTCGATCTCGATCAGGGCTCCCAGGGGTAGTTTAACAACGGCATATGCGGCGCGGGCAGGTGGGTTTTCTGTGTAATATTTGCCATAAACCGCATTCATTGCTGCAAAATTGTCCATGTCATTCAACAGGCAGGTCGATTTGACCACGTCCCTGAATTCATAACCTGCCTCTAGTAAAATTGCCCCTATATTTTTCATGACCTGCTCGGCCTGCTCAGTGATCCCACCATCGATAATTTTTCCGGTTGCAGGATCAATCGGGAT
Organism: uncultured Draconibacterium sp.; assembly: GCA_964590675.1. GTDB lineage: Bacteria > Bacteroidota > Bacteroidia > Bacteroidales > FEN-979 > CAIVAT01. The sequence goes on along the minus strand of CAZPWZ010000028.1, from coordinate 3,178 downwards.
CTGCCCTGAGATGAATAACATTCCGTTTATTTCAATTGCCTGGCTGTATGGGCCGATTGCTTTAGGTGCATTTGAAGTAGAGATAACTTTTTTCATTGATTGGATTTTGATTTAAATTTATGATATTAATCATTTCGCTTTTTGCAATTTTCTCTATTTAACCGGCATAATCACGGAAGTCACGTTTTTTGTTCAGCTTCAGATCCTGCAGTAAAGATGCTTTTACATTTATTGAGAAATTCCAGCTTTGCTGGGCCCCTTTGGGAACCCATCCAAAACGCATCTCCCAGCAATGGAGGTCACGATAAACATCAATGGAGGTATAGGACAATTCGCTGTTAACAAAATCCCATCCGGTTGTCAGCGATACCTTCCATTTGGGAGTGATGTTCAGCTGGCCGTTGAAACCCAGGGTCTGGGTTATTTTTTCAACCCGTTTTTTCGTACTGTTATCATAGGCTTTTACATAATGAAAATTATAATTGAAGGAAAAACTCCATGGAATGTCAAAATCCACATAATAGTCGTAGTAGTCTACAATATCCTGCCGTTCCATCTCTGTGCCTTTCTCGGATGTTTTCTTTTTCACCTTATCCGACGACAAGGAATAGCTGAAACCCGCATCCCAGGTTGTATTGTCGAGGCGGATAAGCCGGTGATTTGCCTTCCATTCAGTGGTATTGATCCGCCTGCCCAGGGAGTCGCGTGCATATATATCCCAGGTGCTGGAATAATTGATTGTCAGTCCTTTAATAATCGTACTGCGGCCGCTGATCGAAATCGGCGACCAGTTGAGCGAGTCGCGGGCAATATCGTAGGAACACCGGATATTAAGGTCATCGATTAACGGAATTTTTTTTGAACCGGTGATGGTGTCCTTCCTGTTCCTGACTTTTATTTCCAGGTTATTGCTGATGGCAAAGGTGATCGCCCCCGATTTCTGCGGAGGCGGTCCGCCATAAATCGACCGTTCAAAAATTGAATATTTTGATGGATTGACCATATTTGTGTCGTTTTCGATGTAACGGTAATAACCCAATCCGGGCGCACCCCAGTTTGGGGTATATGAAAATGACACAGATGGTGTAACCATATGCCGGATCGCAAGGAGTGGTCCGGACTTAAATTGGTACATGCCGTAAATCCTTGCATTCATTGATGATGACAGAGAAAAGTCAAAGGCATTGGCAAAGCCGGAGACATTCCTGGTTTTATACCCGGGAAGTATGGTGTCGCCTGCTTCAACAAGGGTGTCGGCCTGGTAGTATTTTCGAAGGGTTTTTAAATACATCCTGTCGTTGATGCTCATTGAATTGGACCAATTGATGAATTTCAGAATTCGGAATGTCGCATTGATGGGAAAACTGTGCCGCATGCCATTTTGCATGGAATCGAGCCAGTTGCCTGTTAAAAATGTGGAGTCATAGGTGTTGTAGCGATTTTCCATGTCGAGGTTGTACTTCATGCTGATCTGTTCGTACCAGCGCATTTTGCCAACCGGATTTTGCCGCCTGAAGGGATAAAACTGATTTACCGAAAAAGAGAGCTGGGGCAGGGTAATATTTATGGTCTTATTCAGGGTATTCTGACTGTGGTTGAAATTCAGGTTCAGGTAATATTTACCGGCAAAGTTGGTGGCATAGTTAACGCTTGATGCAAAGGTGTTAGAGAGGTACGACTGGGTGCTTGATGCCAGGTTGTATTTGTTGAACGTATTGCTGACGATGTTAACATTGGCTGAAAAACTGCTTCGTGGCCGGGCTTTTTGATCCTGGTTATGGACCCACCTTACCTGGAAATCCTTTGATTTCTGGTAGTCGGGTGAGTCGGCTGTTCCCAGGATATTTTCGGCATAACTGAAATTGAATGCCCCGTTGTAATGATAGCGCTTGTTATACCTCATGGTTGGCTTTATCGCCCAACTGCCATGTGTATAAATATCGGCCTGAACCTGCAGGTCAAAATACTGACTTGCAGCCCAGTAATACCCCAGATTTTCGAAATAAAACCCCCGGTCGGCCGATTCACCATAGGTTGGGAGCAGGATGCCTGACCGTTGTCCTGTTTTATTCGGGAAATATCCAAACGGGATAAACAGCGGGGTGCCAACCTGGGCAATTTCCATATAGGCAGGACCTGTAATCACCCGTTTCCCGGGGATGACCTTGCCTTTACTGAACCGGAATGCAAAGTGGGGATCCTCAGGCCGGTCGCAGGTAGTATATGACCCGGATTTCAAGTAAGTTACATCGTTTTCCATCTTTTTCACGACGGTGCCGTGAAGGTACCCTTCATCCTGCTTGGTGAATACCTTTTTGATTAGTCCGCGCTTCGTTGTATAATTATAATCAATCTCCTTGGCCTTAAAGTTTTGGTCTGCCTGCAGGAAATCAGGGGTGCCAATGAGTTTTCCTGTCGAATCAGGGACCCCGGTCGCATGCACCCTGTTGTTGGGGAAATCGATCTCCACATAGGCGGCTTTGAGGTTTATATCCAGATATTTAATATCGGCATCCTTGAACAAGAAAACTCTTTGCCCTTTGATTTCAAAGCGAATCGAGTCTTTCGCTGCATAATCAACCTTGGCTTCCAGTTTGTTTTTTTTTATCGGTTTTGCTGCGGTGGTATCTGATTTAACAGAATCGGAGGTGATTGAATCAGTTGGAATAATCAATTTTTGCAGGGAGTCGTTCTGAAGGGAGTCTGGCAATGAAATGCTGATCTGACGGGCAGGCACGACAGCATTATCTCCTTTTATCTGCCGGATCGTATCCTGTGCCATCACCTGGGTGACTAACAAGAAGGGGAGGAACAGAAAAAGAATGAAGGGGAAAGTCCCTGTTAATAATTTCGTTAACAACTTCTTTTCTGAATTCTGAGGTTAAGTTCTATCTTTGTTTAATAAAAAATTCAGAATAAAAAGGCGTTGAAGACCGTTATTCTTAGGGTTTCAAAACTAATCAAAATTATTGAAACTCTCGCTTTTTTAAGATACTTTAACAATCCAATATCACGGATGCCTCGATTTATCTGGCTTTTGCCGGCGATGTTTATTTTGGTCCTTCCAGGATTTTTAATTGCGCAGCAGCGGAGTTCGATCCGCACTGTGGTGATTGATGCCGGTCATGGAGGACATGATCCCGGGGCGATCGGCCGGCTGGCGAAGGAGAAAAATATC
>CAZPWZ010000027.1:7066-13392 GCA_964590675.1 uncultured Draconibacterium sp. | reverse complement strand
TCAACTCTTTTGCCCGTTTTTCTTTCTCAGTATTTTGATATGCAAGCTTATTGTTTGCAATGATTAATTCTGCTGCCCGTTTTTCTTTCTCCTCGTTTTGAAAGGCCAGTTCTTTGTTGGCAATGATTAATTCATCAGCTCTTTTTTCTTTCTCCTCGTTTTGAAAGGCCAGTTCTTTGTTGGCAATGATCAATTCATCGGCCCGTTTTTCTTTCTCCCTGTTTTGAAAGGCCAGTTCTTTATTGGCAATGATTAATTCATCAGCCCGCTTTTCTTTTTCCCGGTTCTGAAAGGCCAATTTTTTGTTGGCAATGTCTAATTCTGCTGCCCGCTTTTCCTTTTCCTTGTTTTGAAAGGCCAGTTCTTTGTTGGCAATGATTAACTCATCTGCACGTTTTTCTTTCTCCCTGTTTTGAAAGACAAGCTCTTTGTTGGCAATGATTAATTCATCGGCCCGCTTTTCTTTTTCTTCGTTTTGAAAAGCAAGCTCCTTGTCAGCGATGACCAGTTCTGCCGCCCGCTTTTCTTTCTCTTCGGTTTGAAAAACAAGCTCTTTGTCAGCGATGGCCAGTTCTGCAGCCCGTTTCTCTTTCTCTTCGGTTTGAAAAACAAGCTCTTTGTCGGCGATAACCAGTTCTGCAGCCCGTTTCTCTTTTTCTTCGGTTTGAAAAACAAGCTCTTTGTCGGCGATAACCAGTTCTGCAGCCCTTTTTTCTTTCTCTTCGTTTTGGAAAGCAAGTTCTCTTTTAGCAATGATTAATTCATCCGGTTTTTTCTTTTTATCCGGTTCAAATCTTGCACTGGTTGTCTGTTTCATATTAATTGATATCAGGAGTTTTATTTTTTACCGGTGTATCTTTTTTATTTGATAAAACGCTTTTCAATAAAAGTGTTAATGCTGCCTTATTAAATGGTTTTGGAATATAATCATCACATCCTGCTTCTATTGCCTTTTCCCTGTCTCCGCTGAAGGCAAAGGCAGATTGAGCAATGATAACCACATTCCTGTTAAACTGACGTATCTGTCGGGTGGCTGTATATCCGTCCATTTCCGGCATTTTTATATCCATAAGCACCAGGTCGAGGTCAGGATTGTTGCGGCAAATTTCAACGGCATGAACTCCGGTCCTTGCAGTTAATATTTCTTTACTGAATAATCTCACCGTCATCGTGATCAGCATCTCGGATGTTTCATCGTCCTCGGCAATCAGTATTTTAAGGTTTTTTATCTGATGCTCCGCATTAAAGGCAGGCACAAGATCTTTATGGGTCTTTATTGCTTCTTGATGGACCCTAATTGTTTCGGCATCTGTGTTGCAAGGTATGGTGAAATAGAAATCGGATCCTTTGCCATATTCGCTCTCAACCCAGATTTCACCACCCAGCATTTCCACATAGGCTTTTGAAATGGATAATCCCAATCCTGCTCCTTCATAATTCCGGTTGATCAATTCGCTGCCTTGCCTGAACCGTTCGAATATGATCGCCTTCAGATCATGTTGAATCCCCTCGCCTGTATCTTTAACGAAAAATTCAAGGAAGTTGTTCTTTTTTATGCAGCCGATTTCGATGAAGCCATTATGGGAAAACTTTATTGCGTTTTTGACAAGGTTCGTCAGAATGGCATATAACTTCTCGCTGTCTGTAATGATGATGGCATCTTTTTCAGGCAATGACTGGTGAAAGAAAATCTGCATCCCCTTTTTCTCAACTTCTGGTTTGAAGAAGGAACAGATGTATTCGATCTGAAGGTTGACATTCGTTTCTGAAGTGAAGGTCTCCATCTGGCCGCATTCAATCTTTGAAATGCTGACGATGTCATTGATGATATTGAGCATCCGGGCGCCACTCTTTTCAATGATGCCGATATATTTCTCCTGTTCTTCACCTGTTAATCCAGGCTCCTTGAGCAAGCCGGCAAAACCCAGGATGCCATTCATGGGTGTTCTGATTTCATGGCTCATATTGGCAAGGAAAGCCGATTTCAAACGGTCGCTCTCTTCAGCATGCTCTTTGGCGTGAATTAATTCTGCTTCTACCAGCTTGCGTTCTGTGATGTCCTCGGAAATGCCCAGCAAATAAATGGGTTCACCCAGTGCACCCAGAATCGGAACCTTCTTGGTGTGCAGGATCCGTTTTCCCCTATGCCTGGTTTGAATTGGTTCTTCGGGGATATCAATCATCACTTTGCCGGACAAAACCTCCCGGTCTTTTTCAATAAAGGCGTCGGCCAGTTCCTTTGTAAAGAAATCATGATCATTCTTACCCAGAAGTTCTTGCCGGGGAATACCCAGCATCTCTTCTCCCGCACGGTTGAACATGACGAAATTCAAGGTGTTTGCGTCCTTCAGAAAGATCATATCCGGAATATTCTCAACGATCGATTCCATAAAACTATTCACCCTGTGTATTTCTTTCTCAATTTTCACACGTTTGGTGATGTCGCGGATATTGCATTGGATGACTGAATGATCGCCTTCAGTATAAACATTGCTTACAAACTCAACGTTGATTATTTGCCCTTCAAATGTTTCCAGCGGCAAATCATCATACCGCACAAATCCCGTTTGCCGGAGTTCCAGGAACTTATCCTTGTTGGCCAGGATATCCCTGAAGAATCCGATTTCCCAGATTGCTTTTTCCACGAACTGCTCCTTCGAATAGCCCAGCAGTCCAATTAAAAACGGATTCACATCCATGATCATTCCGGTTTCCGAATCAAGGATGAGGATCCCGTCTTTTGCTGCTTCAAAGAGCCGGCGATAACGGGTCTCCGATACCGTCAGTTTCTTTTCAGCCAGGGTGTGATCAGCCTGGTATGTATGGTATGATGCTCTAACTGCATCCTGCTCATTTCGCAATTCCATTATTCCTTCCAGGAGTTCTTCCCTGGTTTTATCCTGGTCTTTTATAAAATGAGTCATGCTATGAAGATTATCCTGATCAACAAAGTTGCATCTGTTCAGGCCGGAATGTGTTACATGATTCAAACAATAACTTACATAATTCACACTTCCGCGGGGTCACACGGAATAAAAGGCCTTTGGTAAACCTATGACGTTAACATCAGCACCCTCACATCAAAAGGATATGATTGACGATTTTACAAATGGATTGTTGTGATAAATTGAGGGCAGTACTGTGTTGATGCCGGCATTGGCATCTTCAATCAAACCTCTGAGCTCATCGGGGATATGTTTGTTTTGTACTTGAGGTTTCTGAATTGGGAGGGTGTAAGCCCTGTCATTTTCTTAAATTGGTTCGACAGGTGGGCCACACTGCTGTAATGCAGCCTGTACGAGATTTCAGACAGGTTTAGTTCATCGTAGGCTAAAAGTTCCTTTACCTTTTCAATTTTATGAGACAATAAGAATTTTTCAATGGTGATGCCTTTCACCCCTGAAAAAAGATGGGCAAGATACGTGTAATTGTGATGTAGCTTTTCACTCAGGTAATCGGAATGGTTAATCTTGATCTGGTCATCTGCATTGTGCACCAATTCGATAATGGCCGCTATGATCCTTTCAACCAGGATGCTTTTTTTATCATCCATCAATTCCAGCCCGGTCATTCGAAGGGCGTTATTCAGCAACGCCTTTTGTTCTGCGGAAATTTCCTCCATTACCTCAACCTCGCCCAATTCAACCCTGGTGTGATGAAGTCCAAGTTTGTCCAACTCGGATTTCACAACCATTTTGCAACGGATGCACACCATGTTTTTAATATATAGCTTCAAACCAGGATATTAAAGGGCCTAACGATAAAAGAAATACCCGATGATCTGAGCAAATTTATAAAAAATCATGAATAATGTCAAGAATATTCAGCCCTGTAATCCGTAAACTTTCCTGAAATGATAGCCGTAGATAGAATAGGTTACTGCCTCAACCACGAGAGCAGGGCGCATAAAAAGTGTCCACATCAGCAATTTCCAGTAGGCACGTCTGCCCTTGTTGAGGATGCCGATTATATAAATTGATTTAAAAAGGGCGCTCAGACCGGCAAATGTAATTTTTGACGGTTTATTTTTATTGGGCTGATAATTCAGCAGTGATTTGCGGATCCGTTTATAATAGGGTTTTGTCGAATAAATATCATGTATGATTTTTTTATAGCCATGCATGAGTTCATGGTAATTCATCCTGGGGATGAAATTCATGGTCAAATCGGTGTTATTCCCGCTTGATTCATGGGTTAACCGGTTCTCTGCTTCCAGTCGCTTATAAAGCCTGGTGTGCTTCGGTGCATTTAAAAGTCCGACCATGGCCGAAACAATTCCGCTTTGCTGAATCAGGTCAATCTGCCGTTGAAAAACCGATGGGGAGTCGCTATCAAAGCCAACGATGAAACCACCTGAAACCTGTATGCCGGATTGCTGGATGGTCCTGATGCTATGGACCAGGTCGCGGTTTTTATTTTGCACCTTGTTGCATTCAACCAGTGAGGTTTCTTCGGGTGTTTCAATCCCGATAAAAACCGAGTTGAATCCGGTTTCCGCCATGAGTGTTAAAAGTGCCTCGTCATCGGCCATGTTAATGGAGGCTTCAGTGGTGAAGGTGAATGGAAATGCGTGTTTGATCATCCAATCTTTCATTGCAGGAAGCAGCTCATATTTTATCAGCTTTTTATTCCCGATAAAATTATCATCTACGATAAAAACTGGTCCACGCCAGTTAAGTTCATATAAGGTTTCAAGTTCAGCCAATATCTGGCGCCTTGATTTTGTCCTCACTTCATGTCCATTTAAAGCTGCGATGTTGCAAAATTCGCACGAATAAGGGCATCCCCGTGAGATCTGGATGCTCATGGAAGCATAGTGATTTCTGTCAAGTAAATGGAAGTCGGGAACCGGGGTGATGGCAATGTCAGGAAATTCATCGGTCTTGTATATCCTGTTTGGTTTTCCCTCCTTCAGATCCCTCAAAAACAAGGGTAATGTGATCTCTGCTTCATTCAGCACCAGGTAATCAACCTGGGGATAATTCTCATAATCCTGGGTAAACAGGGGCCCGCCCCCTACAATCTTTGCCCCGGATTTCAGACATTCATCAATGACCAGGTTAACTGAATGCTGCTGAATTTGCATCGCGCTGATGAAAACAAAGTCGGCCCATTGAATATCCTTTTCCGACAGGGGAGAGACGTTCATGTCCACAAGTTTTTTCTTCCAGCCTGCAGGAAGCATGGCTGATACTGTTATAAGTCCAAGTGGCGGTTCAGCAGCTTTCTTTGAAATAAAGCGCATGGCATGTTTGAAACTCCAGAACGAATCGGGAAAATGCGGTGAAACCAAAAGGACATTCATGTGTTATTTTTTTGTGGCTTGCCATAACACAGCCCCGCCAATCGCCATAACTGCAACGCCGATCAATGGCGACCAGTTCAGATGATGCGGCTTGTTGCGGGTGATTTCAATTGCGCCAATGTCAACTACTTTCTCCTTGGTGAAAACTGTGAACAGGGTAAACAGGGTCAATCCTAAGCCTGCCAGTAAAATGACAATTCCGGTTATTTTCAATTTGATTTTTCTTAAGGTGAATAATACTGATGCAAAGTTGAATCCCATCACGGGAAAAAACATTACACAACTTTTATAAAAGTTTACATAATTCACACATTTATGAACCTGGCAGGTGTGAATCATGTAACTTATTGTCAAAATTGTGTAACATATACTTTTGTTAAGGTATCGACCTTTGTCCCGTTGTGAAAATTCATTCACACAATAAAACAAAATAAAATGAAAAGACAACTACTTCATGTATTAAGAGTAGTTATACTGCTATTAATACCGACGATAACTTTTGCACAGGCTCCTCCGTTGGGGACTGCTGCAGACTTTGTTCTCTTTACAAGTGTTGGGGCAGTAACAAACGTGGGTACCTATAAGTATATGACGCATCTTACAGGCAATGTAGGCACCAACAGCGGTTCCAGTACCAATTTCGGCAACGTGAACGGTGTCATGCATGATTGCGATGGCGCCCGCATACAATGTGCAGCAGATTTACTGATTGCTTACACTTCATTTGCCTCCGCAATCCCCACTAATGTTTTAGGCCCGGTAACCCGAAACGGTAATCCGCTTCATGCCCGCATTTCCAGCGTTTCTACTTCGTTTTGGCTGCGCCGGGAACGCCGCCCACTGGACGCAACCCCAAAAAGAGCCTACGACGGCGTGTATGAAGAATGCCTCCTTGGTCGGTGCCATCGGGCTCGCCGCGTTCGTCACGGTCGGCTGCGCCGGGAAACCCGCACCGCCGTTCGACACCTTGAAGACCGCCAACCTCACGGCGTTTCCTCCCCAGAACTACGAGCCCCCCGCC
>CAZPWZ010000027.1:0-7056 GCA_964590675.1 uncultured Draconibacterium sp. | reverse complement strand
TGATGGCGATGGCGCCAGCATACAATGTGCAGCAGATTTACTGATTGCTTACAATTCATTGGCTGCCGCAATCCCGACTAATGTGTTAGGCCCGGTAATCGGAAACGGTACTACGCTTAATGCCGGCATTTACGATATGCCAGGCGCAACCTCACTAAACCTGGATCTTATCCTGGATGCCCAGGGAGATCAGAATGCTGTGTTTATTTTTAAAACACCCATTGCAGTTGCCTATGCATTTACTGCAAACCCTAATTCAAAAGTTAAACTGATTAACGGGGCGCAGGCCTGCAATGTGTTTTGGCATATAAGCGGGGCTGTTGACATGGGCGCCGGAGTTTCCATGAAAGGAACTATTGTTGCCGGTGGCGCCATTAACATGGGGGCACAGGATACACTTGAAGGCAGAGCACTTACCATTAATGGCGCGATCACTGTTTCAAACGGTGCATTGGGTTTTTTGGCGTACACTCCCATTGGTTGCGGTAGCCCGGTTCTAAACGGACCTCCGGCTCCTGTTTTTGTTGGACTGGGCAGTTATGCCATATTTGCCACAACCGGATCAGTCAGTGATTGCGGTACATCGCATATCACCGGGGATGTAGGAGGTCATACCGTCGCACCAACAGGTTTCAATCCATTATTTGTTTCCGGGGCGATTCATTTCAATGATCCATCCACCACTGCAGCCTCAGGCGATTTGCTGTTGATTTACAATAACCTCCTTGCACTTCCTTATGATATCAAGTTGCTGGATCCGGCAGGATTTGGACACAACCTCGTTCTTACCCCGCACACATACCAGATGGATGCAGCGGTATCATTTACCGATACGGTTTACCTGGATGCACAAGGAAATCCAAACGCTGTATTTGTTATCAAGACATACGGCGCCTTCGCATCTACTCCTGGTTCAAAGGTCATTCTGATGAACGGGACACAGGCTAAAAACGTCTATTGGTTTGTTACCGGGGCAGTGAGTATTACTGCCAATTCGATTTTCAGGGGCGCTGTAATCGCGCATGATGCGATCGACATACTCGATGGAGCCGTTTTGAATGGCAGAGCCTATTCGACCAGTGGTGCAATTGCAACCTGCGGAATGACTGCCAGCCCTCCTTTTGTTACGGCAACAGGACCTGTAAACCAGATAGCCTGCGAAGGAGGTTCAGCAACATTTAGTGTTACAATTGCTGCAACCGCTCCAACCTATCAATGGAGAAGGGGCACTGTAAACCTTATCGAAGGAGGAAATCTTTCAGGTACAACCTCTTCAACCCTTACAATTAACCCGGTTGCACTCTCCGATGCGGCATTGGACTATAATGTTGTTATTGCCGGATCAGTTACTCCAACCATTACTTCAGTGGATGCTTCTTTAACAGTTAATCCACTTCCTGTCCCTACAGTTACTGGACCGGCATCCGTTGCCGTGAACTCAACCGGTAACGTTTATTTCACGGAATCAGGCATGACAGGTTACGCCTGGACCATATCGGCTGGCGGCACAATCGCATCCGGCGCCGGAACTGCTACCATTACCGTAACCTGGAACACAGCCGGAGCACAAAATGTTTCCGCTACCTATGTCAATGCCAACAACTGTGCTGCGGCTGCTCCAACGGTTTACAATGTAACCGTCAATGCAGCCGGAGTCCCCACCATTACCGGGCTGAACGCTGTCTGCCAGGGTGCAGCAGGTGTTGTATATACTACAGAGGCTGGAATGACAGGATATATCTGGACCATATCCGCCGGAGGAACTATTACTTCAGGAGCAGGTTCTAATTCCATTTTGGTTACCTGGAATACGGCAGGCATACAATCGGTAGGTGTTACATATAATGCATTATCTCCCGTTGCCTATCCTGTAACTGTTAACCCATTGCCAGTGCCGACCATTTCGGGCCCGGCTTCAGTTGCGGTTAACTCAACCGGTAATATCTATGCAACCGAGGCTGGAATGACAGGTTATACCTGGACCGTTTCGGCTGGTGGCACAATAACATCAGGTGGAGCAACCAATGCGATTACTGTAAGTTGGACCACAGCAGGAGCTGAAACTGTTTCAGTTAACTATTTGAATTCAAATAACTGTACCGCAGCAGCGCCTGTCGTTTATAATGTGACGGTAAGCCCATTGCTGGTTCCGACCATTACCGGACCCAGTTCAGCATGTGTGGGGGCAACAGGGATTGTTTACACTACGGAAACGGGGAAGACAGGTTATGCCTGGACTATCGCAGCAGGCGCAACAATCACTTCAGGAGCCGGTTCCAATGCAATTACAGTAACCTGGAACACGACAGGCCCCCAATCAGTTGGTGTGACCTATTCCGGTTCATCCGCTGCATCCTATGCAGTAACAGTTAACCCATTGCCAGTACCGACGATTACAGGTCCGGCAACTCTATTTGTAAATTCTGCCGGTAATATCTATACAACCGAGGCTGGAATGACAGGTTATGCCTGGACCATATCGGCTGGTGGTGTTATCACAGCGGGAAGTACAAGCAATGCCATTACCGTAACCTGGAATACAGCCGGAGCTCAAACCGTATCCGTCAACTATTTGAATGTAAACAATTGTGCAGCAGCTGCATCCACTGTGTATAATGTAACTGTAAATCCGCTATTGGTTCCGACCATTTCCGGCCTTAATTCAGTTTGCCAGGGTGCAACAGGCATTGTTTACACCACCGAAGCCGGTATGACTGGTTATGCCTGGACGATAACTGCAGGTGGCACTATCACCTCAGGTGCAGGTTCAAATTCCATACTGGTTACCTGGAATATCGCAGGAGGCCAGTCAGTTGGCGTTACTTACAACACAGCAACAACGGCAACTTACCCTGTTACGGTCAACCCGTTGCCCGTGCCAACCATCACAGGTCCGGCATCAGTATGCCTGAATTCCACCGGAAGTATTTACACGACCCAAACGGGGATGACAGGTTACACCTGGACAGTCTCGGCCGGCGGTACAATCACAGCTGGTGGTACGACCAATGCCATTTCAGTAACCTGGAATACAACAGGAGCCCAGACTGTTTCTGTTAACTACATCAATGCAAACAACTGTACTGCTGCTATTCCAGTAGTTTATAATGTAACTGTGAGTGCTTTACCGGTCCCGGCCATTTCGGGTCTCAGTTCCGTTTGTAACGGAACAACAGGGGTTGTTTATACAACACAGGCTGGAATGACAGGTTATACCTGGAGCATATCGTCAGGGGGCATCATAACATCCGGGGCAGGCACTAACAACATTATGGTCACCTGGAACACGGCAGGCGCTCAATCGGTTAGTGTGAATTATACCAACGCAAACGGATGCACCGCTGCATCAGCGGCAGTTTATGCATTGACGGTCAATGCTTTGCCAGTACCGGTCATCACCGGCCCGGCATCCTTATGCTTAAACTCATTTACAAATGTTTATACCACTGAGGCTGGAATGTCGGGCTATGCCTGGACCGTTTCCGGTGGTGGAATTATAACCGCAGGGAGTACCAGCAATGCCATTACCGTGACCTGGAATACAACCGGAGCCAAGACTGTTTCGGTCAATTATTTCAATGTTAACAATTGTACTGCAGCTACACCTTCTATATACAATGTGACAGTCAATCCTTTACCGGTTCCGGTCATTACCGGTCTCAGTACAGTATGCCAGGGTTCGGCTGGTGTTGTTTACACAACTCAGACGGGCATGACGAATTACCTTTGGACAGTACCGGCAGGCGCTACGATCACAGCAGGAGGCACTCCCACAAGCAATTCAGTCACTTTGACCTGGAATACACCCGGAGTAAATGGAATTACGGTCAACTATACCAATGCCAACGGATGTACAGCGGTGACCCCTACATCATATAATGTAACGGTTAACCCAGCACCAGTGCCTTTCATTGGCAGTACCAATATTCCATGCACCGGAAGCGTCAATAACATCTATTATACAGATGCCGGCCAGAGCAATTATATCTGGACAGTGTCTTCAGGTATTATTGTTACCGGACAGGGTACCAGCTCGATCAATGTGACCTGGACAGGTGCCGGGGCACAGTTTGTAACCGTTAACTACAACAATTCATTTGGTTGTCCGGCGGTTGCTGCAACAGTGTACAATGTTTTTCTCCTTCAGCCGCCGGGTGCAGCCAGTCCCATCACAGGAACTGCTTCATTGTGTGCGGGGACCAACGGCGTTGCATACTCAACGCTTCCCGTTGCAAATGCCACATCCTATTCATGGACGGTTCCGGCAGGATCAACCATATCAACAGGCGCCGGCACCACGAATATTACAGTTAATTTCGGTACTGCCGCTGTTTCAGGAATCATTACTGTAGCTGGAACTAACAACTGCGGAGGTGGCACTGCTTCCTCATTCCCTGTTACAATAAATCCTATGCCGGCTGCTGCCGGAACAATCACAGGAGCTGCATCGGTTTGTGAAGGTGCAACAGGAGTCAGTTATGCTGTTCCTGCGATCACCAGCGCTGCAAGTTATGTGTGGACTGTTCCCGCGGGTGCAACAATTACCTCAGGTGCAACAACGAATAACATTGTTGTATCATACACCACTACCGGCAGCGGTATCATCACGGTGAAGGGAAACAATACCTGCGGCAGTGGGGCAGTATCACCTGATTTCAATGTAGTGGTGAATGCCATCCCGACAGCCCCGGTAATTTCTGCCGTTGGTCCTGTGCTCACGAGCAGCGCTCCTTCAGGAAACCAGTGGTATTATGAAGGTACCGCCATAGCAGGTGCAACCGGCCAATCCTATACGGTAACAAATAATACCGGATATTACTGGAGTGTGCTTACCATCAATGGCTGTTCTTCGCCGATCTCCAACAAGGTTTGGATCGAAGTTGTTGGTGTTCCTGAAGTCAATGCGTCCACTTACTTCAATATATTCCCATTACCGAACAACGGAAAGTTTACGGCATCAATCAATTCTCCATCTGATGGCATTTTCACCATATTGGTTTACAACCAGCTTGGCGAAAAATTGTTTGAACTTCGTGATGTGAAGACGGTTGGCGGTAAATTTGATACGCAGATCGATCTTCGTCCTATCCCGAATGGAATGTGTCTAGTCGTATTTATGAATAGTGAATATAAAGTTGTAAAAAAGGTTCTCATTCACAAGTAAAAGAGGTTATCTTTCTTACGGAATCTCAATAAAAGAGGCCGCCCCACAAGGGCGGCCTCTTTCATAATATATCGGGCATTGCTGTGTCACTGTTCCCGGCACAAAAATCCATGGCTAAAACGTGTAAATTGAAAGTGATAAATTAACATTGCACACTTTTCATGCATGACGAATCTGAGGCAGGTTATCTAAAAGGTATTTTCAGCAATTCAAATCTCTCGGTTAAAGTGATTGCGTTGCTTATAATCATTTCAGCCTCCCATAGAGTTCCTGAAAATATCTCGATAATAAAATCCTGATCCATTATTCATATTATAAAGTACGCGACCTTGTGGCCTCTACCTGTAGTTGTAACTGTTGTTGTCCCTGTAGTTATACACAGGGTAATTATTGTTTCATTAATTTTTTTATCGCAACCCCATTCTGATTCCTTACTTTAATAATATAGATCCCGCTTGACCAGTTTGACAGATCCACCAGGGTGGAAATATCACTGGCAGTTAATCTTTTTAGCAGCTGCCCCTCGATATTCAAAATTTCTATTTCGGATTGGCTGGTGCATTCAATAGTGAGCTTTTCGGTTGCCGGATTTGGGAAAACAGAGATGTTCAGTGCGGTGTTTATCTCATCAACACCAATACTTTGGCAGCTTCGCATTGGAGGACTTACCGTAACATAGGATGGATCAACGGTAATAATACGGTATGAACGATTAAATGCCGCAGCGGTCTGGATATAGCGGGTACTATCGGATCCGTTTTCAGGAATCACCTGCCCGTTTCTGTTGGCGACCACATTTTGATGCTCGTGCCCATCAAGCACAATGTCCACATGATTTGAATCGCAGATATTCAGGAAATTGGTTCTGTTGTTTGCGATCGAGCAGTCCTCGGGGCTGTTGATCTCGCCTGTAAAAGGTGTACCATCAGAGTTTGTTCCGGTTGCATTGACGGCAGGATGATGCATGACAATAATTTTTCGTTTGCTGCTGTTGAAGTGTAAAATATTTCTAAGGTAGGTGATCTGTTCATCTGACAGTCCCTTGCCTTTCTTATTCCCGGCGGTGATCGTAGAATCAGAACCCGAACGAAGGAACACAATTACGGCAAGATCGGTTGTTATTGCATAATCCATGTCTGGTGTCAAAAACTGCTTATAATAGGTAAGCGTATCATTGGATACAGGTGGATTAACCAGGGCGACCCAATATTCGTGATTTCCGGGAACGAAGTAAATGGGTATAGTTCTGGCAGAATCAATAAAATAGTCACCGATGCCGGGATTGGTTAAAGAGGGAGGAAACAGTTGCTGTGTAACAAGAGGATACATGCCGTCAGGCGTTTGGTTGCCCACATTTGAAACATCTCCGCTTACAGCAACAAACGCCGGTTTAGGATTAAGCGAAGCAAATTCCTTAACATAACATCGAAAGTATTGTGCATTCGTATCACTGTCTTGGAAAGGAATGGTTGAAACATGCATGTCGGAAATATGAATAAAAGTAAACTGAGCAAAAGAGCTCAACGCCGAAATACATAGAATAACGGAAAGTGAAATTTGCTTTTTCATACAGGAAATAATTTAGTTTTTATAGCTGATGGTAAAAGGCGCCTCACAATTTTCTTTGCTCTCTATAATAATAACATCAAGGTTTTTGTTACCGGATGGATGTTTTGTCATTTTAATGGAAAATCCAGGGGCCATTGCGCTCAATAAAATGGCTCCACTTCGCGTTATCAACTTAACTGGGTAGTAGCACTAACCACTTGGCTGTTATCTGTTGTTTATTTGTCTGTTTGCTTTCAATTAATTTTTGAAATACTTTTGAATTAGTGAAAGTAACTCCTCTTTCTTAATTGGTTTTGCGATATAATCGTTGCAGCCCGCTTCAA
>CAZPWZ010000026.1:0-13533 GCA_964590675.1 uncultured Draconibacterium sp. | reverse complement strand
CCACCCTGTTTGACGAACCGGATATGCCGGAAGGCAAGCAGGCAAACAAACAAACGCGGGTAATTAAAAAAGAGAAAGCTGACCGAAGGATCGAAAGAATTGTAATTTTCTACGACGACCGGTCATTCAGGGAATATGAACCTGAAAGATGATCAGGAGCGTTCAATAAAGGAGAAGAAGAAATTTGCCTCGCGATCGGCGCTTTCATCACTGTCTGATCCATGAACAGCGTTTTCGCCCAGGTTTTTACCATAGAGGTTGCGTATGGTTCCTTTTTCGGCCTTGGCAGGGTCGGTGGCGCCAATAAATTTCCTGAAGGATTCCACTGCATTTTCCTTTTCAAGAACGGCAGCAACTATGGGTCCGGAGGACATAAAGGACGTTAATTCCTCAAAAAAGGGTTTTCCCAAATGCATTTCATAAAAATGACCTGCCTGGGTTTTAGTGAGCCAGATCTTTTTCATGGCAATAATTTTATAACCGCCATCTTCGATCATTGCAAGAATTTTTCCGGTGTAGCCTGCTTCAAAAGCTGATGGCTTTATCATTGTAAAGGTTATGTTTCCTGTCATTTGGATTATGTTTGATTGAGCGAACAAAATTACAATTATATTTTAAATTATCCTTAGTTTTGCACTCCATAAACCTTATACTATTTGGAAAATACCGATTTCTCTATTGTATCTGAAAAGCTCTCTGTTCCTTTACAGATATTGATTACCACCCATACAAATCCCGACGGGGATGCCATCGGATCAAGCCTTGCATTGGCATTTTATCTGAAAAAGAAAAACCACGCCGTACAGGTGATGGTTCCTGATCCCTACCCCGATTTCCTTGCCTGGATGCCGGGGCATGAGGATATCCTGGTCTTTTCATCGGACAAGGATGCCTGTATTAGCGCGATTAATCGGGCCGATCTCATCATATCTGCAGATTATAATAACCTTGGCCGCCTGAACGATGCCGGTCCGCTTGTTCGCCAGTCAAAGGCTGTTAAGGTACTCATCGACCATCATTTAAATCCATCGGACGAATTTGATTATAAAATCTCGATTTCGCGCATCTCATCCACTTCCGAGATTGTTTACAACTTCATCAGTGAAAACGGAGATCTCCATCTTCTGGACAAGGATATTGCAGAATGCATTTATACAGGTATCATCACCGATACCGGTTCGCTGAGCTACTCCTGTAATTATGTGAATACCTACCTTATCATCGCGGAGCTGGTTCGTCTTGGCATTGACGGAGAGCACCTCCACAGGCTTATCTACGATACCTATTCTGAAAGCAGGTTGCGGCTGCTGGGTTTTTCCATCAGTGATCAGCTGGTGGTTCTTCCCGAATATCATACAGCCTACATTACCTTGTCGAAGGAGGACCTGCAGCGGTTTGATCACCAGATTGGCGACACTGAAGGCGTCGTCAATTACGCGCTCTCCATTAAAAACATCAACCTGGCAGCTTTATTCATGGAAAGAGACGGCATTGTAAAGGTATCATTCCGTTCCAAGGGTAATTTTTCAGTTGACACCCTGGCACGTGAATGTTTCGGCGGAGGGGGCCATAGAAATGCTGCCGGTGCAAACTGTGACACATCCCTGGAAGAAACCGTATTCAAATTCAGGCAATTACTCGCAGGATTCCAGGACAAGCTTAAATCTGTGTATTGATTTGACTGCAAAAGTGGGAATATACTCCAGCATCCTGCTCCTGGTGACCATCCTGTCGGGAACTCTTTTTTTGTTCTCCTGCGGCAGGTCACCGGAAAAGGTCCCTGTTTCAGGTCCGGTTGACATGATGGATGACACCCTGATCAACTACAATAAGGAGGTTGTAAGGAATGAAAGCCAGGAGATAGCGGATTTTATCCTGAGGTATCAATGGACCATGAAAACGAGTCAGACCGGTCTGCGATACATGATCTACAAGCATGGCAAAGGAGATGCGGCGAAAAAGGGTGATTTTGTCACGATTAAATACAGTGTTCGGCTTTTGAACGGGGAGATGGTTTTTCAAACCGATTCACTGGAAACATATACATTCGAAATCGGGAGGCGAAAAGTCCCCAACGGGCTGGAGGAGGGTATTTTGCTTATGAAACCCGGGGAAAAAGCTAAACTTGTTGTACCTTCGCACCTTGCTTACGGTTTGATCGGGGATCTGGATAGGGTGCCTGAGCGGGCAATTCTCGTTTATGATGTCGAAATTTGTAAGATTACCCACCCAAATTAGTAAATTTACACCCTGAGAAATAATAGTTCAAAAATTGTTGAAAAAATAAATATTTATGAAGTGACGACCAGGCGGGACTTTATTATCTTGAGCCTGTCAAAGAGATGCACTGCTGCCAGCAGTTCATAGGATTATCAACACGATGCAACCCATTTTATTTTTGGGCATAGCATCCTTATAATCATTTAATTAAATCAATATTAACCTTAAAAGTTTAAAATGCACAGTATGAAAAAAGTTTTTGTGAATCCGTTGGTCATTGTGATGTTGGTTGCTCTGACAATGTTGGCTTGTTCATCCAAGTATGCCGGTTATGACAAAACCGATTCTGGATTATATTACAAGTTATTTAAAGTTAGCAAGGATACGGTAAAAGCCAAAATCGGAGATTGGGTCTCTTTGACGATGCGTTATGCCTATAAAGATTCAATCCTTTTTGACAGTAAATCGGCGATGGGCAACCCGGTACGTTTCCAGTTACCTCCTTCAGAATTCAAAGGTGATATTTACGAAGGTATCCAGATGTTATCTCCGGGTGACAGCGCTGATTTTATTGTAAATGCAGACTCGTTGTTTACCAAGACTTTCCGTCAGCCGACACGTCCGCCCTTCATTGACAGCAACAGTGTAATTCATTTCTATATCACGTTGCTTTCTGTTGATTCCCCGACCTCGCTGATGCAAAAGGAAGACGAATTGCTAAAAAAATATGTCGCTGAAAAGCAGATCACAATTGAACCAACAGCATCAGGATTATACTTCCTCGAAACTGCCCAGGGAAAGGGTATCAAGATCGATTCCGGCAGCTGGGTAAAGGTTCAGTTCAAGGTCTCCCTCATCGATGGCAAGCAGATCTTCTCCACCTATGAAAGAGGGGAGCCCATGGAGTTTGAATTTGGCAAGCGTTTCGATACGCCTGGATTCGAAGAAGGTGTCGGCAGAATGCTTAAAGGAGGCAAAGCCACGTTTGTCGTTCCATCGAAAATTGCTTTTGGTGAAATGGGCCGCGGCGCCATGGTTCCGCCTTATGCTTCCATCATCTATGATGTGGAGGTTGTTGATGTTCAATCCAAAGCCGATCATGATAAGAAACAGGCTGAAGAGAAAAAGAAAGCTGAGCAAAAATTAGAAACCAACAAGCAGCAGGAAGGAAATCTTATGAAACAATATCTTAAGGAAAAAAACATCAATGCCAAGCCGACCGCCAGTGGCCTGATCTATGTTGAGAAAGTAAAAGGAACGGGAACACGGGCAGCTGCAGGAAAAACAGTGAAAGTTCATTATACCGGAACCCTGCTCAATGGTACAAAATTTGATTCGTCGCGCGACCGCAACGAACCCTTTGAATTTACTTTAGGCCAGGGCCAGGTTATAAAGGGATGGGATGAAGGCATTGCACTGATGAATGTTGGCGGAAAAGCAACACTGGTCATTCCATCAGCCATTGCTTACGGCGACCGTGACATGGGAACAATTGCTCCTTTTTCCACACTGGTATTCGACGTTGAATTGCTCGATGTAAAATAAATTTAAAACGCAGAACAATTGAAAAGCCTGATTTCATTTGTTATCCTTTGTTTTTTATACGTTCCATCATGGGTGGTTGCATTGCCAAATCCAAGCGACACAATCATTGTCGATTTTTCTGCAACAAAAGTTTGCTTTGGCGATGCATCCACCCTTATCAACCGTTCCACCATCACGGGTGACAGCATCCGGTTTAAATTGTGGGATCTGAACGGTGACGGGAAGTTTGATGATATCACGGGAGATACGGTTACCTATTTTTTTTCACCCGGATCCCATGAAGTCGGACTGAAGGTCATTTCCTGGAAAGGTGAAGCCAGGGCCATATATAAACTGGTTTCGGTCGGCGCAGTATTGGCTGGTTATGATTTTGAAAGCGGCTGTGTCAACCAGCAGTTACAATTCACTGACAGAAGTAATGTCACCGGTGATGTCATAGCAGGTTATATCTGGGATTTCGGCGATGGCAGTGTACCGACGAACCTGAAAAATCCGGTTCATAAGTTTACCAGTTCGGGCAGCTATGGAGTCAAATTGGTCGTATCCACGCAGGCTGGATGTGTCGATTCCATAACCCAAACGCTTACCCTTGAACCTGAAATCAACGTAGACCTCCGTTTCAGCGGCGATACCATCATGATAGAGGGTGACAGCGTTATAGCCTACATCCAGGGCTCCTACGACAGCATCCATTGGTCGACAGGGGCAAAAACCAGTTCAATCATTATTAAAACCACGGGCAGCTATTGGGTAAAGGCTTATTCCGGAGGATGTTACGGTATGAAGTCCTTTAATATCGTTGTAAACAAATACGGTTCTGCCCCGGTTATCATGACCTTGTTTACGCCAAACGGAGATGGAATGAATGACCGGTGGGAGGTATTGAACCTCATGTCGGTCGGACCCTGCGAGGTAAATGTATACAGCCGCTCCGGTGAGAAGGTCTTTTCCAATTCAAAATACGGAAATGAATGGGATGGCACATACAAGGGGAAAGCCCTGGCGAATGACACATACTATTATTTTGTCCGGTGTTCCGACAATAACTTATTACAGGGAACAGTAAACATTCTGAAATGAGAAAAGCCATATACAGTTTCTTCGTTTTAGTTGTTTTTTACCTGAGCAGCCAGGCGCAACAGCTCCCCATTCTGGATAATTACCTGCTGAACCCTGTTTCCATTTCGTCCGCATTTACAGGTAAATATTATACCTTTCAGGCCATTGCCACCCATCGCAGTGAATCGACGGGATTAACCGGTTCTCCTGTGATAGGGAATGTCAACATAGACGGCAAAATTGGCAAAAACATGGGGGTTGGAGGAGGAATCATGCTGAATAAGGCCGGAATCTTCCGGAATTTTTCCGCAAACCTGAATTATGCCTATCACCTTCAACTTGCCAAGCTGCACTTTTTAAGCTTTGGCATCAGTGCGGCAATTTATCAGAATTCACTCGACGTGACCTCCGTCATCGTCAGCGACCCAAACGATCCCATGCTGTTGAATCACAGCACCATATCCGAATCTTATTTCAACGTGGGGGCAAGTCTTCTGTACAACTTTGAAAATTTTAATTTCAGCGTGTCGTTCCCGTTGCTTTTCAATAATAAGTCATTTTATGTCAATGAACCCTATCAGAATGTACTTACCATGAACAGGAATATCTTCGTTTATTCAAACTATACACTGGATATGAACGAGGAGTGGAAATTAAAATTTGACCTGTTATTCAGATACACGCAGCAATTGCCCTGGACCATCGAGGTGAGCAGCATAGTCAAATTCCAGGACAGCTTCTGGTTCGGGCTGATGTATAGAAAACCAAGTGTTATCGGAGTAACTGCTGGTCTGGCAATCATCAACAGCATTGTAATTAATTACAATTACGAATTCCTGGGTTCTTCCATGATGGGTGAAAGTGGTGGAAGTCACGAAATATCATTGGGATATCGCCTCGGAGGGACTGCCAAACCTAAAAAGTCCTTGCAAATAAAAGACTATGCCAGATAATCAATATAGCCATTTCCGCGATCCTTTCCTGCGAAGAGCCGGAAGGATTTTCAGGCTCACACTCCTGTTCGTGTTGCTTTTCAACCTTGTTTCGGTTAGCCAGAATAATACGAAAACAGGGGGAGTGTGCTTCAGGGTTGATGATAATCCTTCACTGGACCGTTTGAACCAGTTTGATTCGGTATTCCAGAGACACCAGCAGAAGTTTTGTCTTGCAATAACATCCTGGGCTTTACCACTTTCACCGGCTTATGTCACCCAGTTGAAATCGTTCATTGCATCAGGCCACGAAGTAATGGACAACACACCAACTCACCAGACACATTATTTCACACTGGATGATATCCAGGACACTGCCCTTTATTCCAATAACTGGGGGGTCGATCACTTCAACGGTCAGCAGGTTTGCCTTAAATATACCTCCATCGACACCACGATCAGTCATTTTGAAGGACCCGTAAACATTTTCGGCAATCAACTGATCAGTGCAAATCCCGGAGAATTTACGAACCTCAACGGCAATCCGTACTTTTTCGCCCTTTATTTCAAGTTCAACGATAAGTTGTGCCTTTGGTATGATCTCCAGAACATCAATCCCAATGACCCTGATTCACTTAAACTGAACTCGTTCTGGGGTGAACCGCTCGATATGGGAACCCACTGGTGGGCAAGCTATCACAAATTAACACAAAGGGATGTTCACATGCATCCTGCTGCGATCCAGTTATTAGGCTCCCGGTCACTGAAAATATTTGACGATCTCGAAATTCAAAGACCGGTAACCTGGATTCATCCTGCTGGTCAGATGCCCTGGCTCAATGCTTACGAAGTGAAATCAAACTTAGGTGATTCCCTGAGTTATAAAGCAGGCTCTAATTTCATCAATTCGGCGTACTTTTGTTATAATGAACTGAATCAAGACGATATCAAACAATTTTCGCTTCAGACAGGCGATATTTCCATTGAGAATCACGACCTTCAATGGAATAAGGCACAAATAGCCAATTCCTTTGCAAAACATTATGTCAAGGTCGATCTGTCCTATCTCCTGCACCTGCAAAGCGACTGGACAGCCTACCTGCAGCGTGTTGACTCCCTGCTTGCCTGGTGCGTATCGAGCAATATTCCTGTGAAGACTTACAGTGAATGGAGTACTTTATTATACGACAGTCTCCCCGGACGAACCGTCAATATTTTTCCAAAACTCAATGCCGATCTTGATGGCAATAACTTCCCCGATGGCTACGACCAGGACACCACCTTCGGCAGCACATTCCTGACCACTGGCGGAGTTGCTGAAAGTGCCGGCCGTTGTTTCGAAAGGGGAGGCGCCGGCAATATTTTCCAGGTAAGCACTTTGGGCGGAATAGAAAAAGGCAGCAATAAATTCTCCATTTGGGTCAGGCGAACAGCGCAGGATTCAAGCAAGGTTGTCGCGGTGTTCAATTTCCCTGAATCAGGTGCAATTGAAACATTGGAATTCCCTGTTGATACCACATCCTGGGTGGAGCAATTTCTTATTGTTAATGTACCCGAATCAGCATCACTGGTAAATATCCTGGTAAAAAATGAAGGTCAGAACCAGGATACCGTGCTGGTGAGCGGAATGGACCTCAGATCGGCTGGTTTTTTAACCAAAACAAAATACCCCGAACAGGAAATCGTTGCCAATGAGCCCTTTCAACCGGTCGATCTCAATACGCTGGTTGTAGATTCAATTTACTCCCCTGCGGATGTGACCTGGACAATACAAAGTCACAATGCGCTGAACTTAACCATTTTACCAGGGAAAATATTGCAGGTAATGAAACCTGTTTCGTTCTGGGCAGGACAGGACAGTACCTATCTCATCGCACACAGCCCCGATGGGCTGAAGGACAGCTGTTACATGAAATTCACATCACTTCCCATAACCCCGGGATGCAGTGGAGTTCCTATTATGCTGTCATTGCTTGATACCCTGAGTAACGATATAATCATTTGGAAATCAATTCCTTATGATTCTACTATGACTGATACGACCATTTATAACCCGGTTGTTGCTCCTAAAGAAACCACGCAATACCTGGTTACCTGTATCAACCCGCTGGGTAATGTCAACAGGGATAGTATCACCCTTGAACGCTATCCTTTTCCGGTCCCGGACCTGCCTGCTGATACGGGAATGTGCAAGGGCGACAGCATCATTTTGACAGCAAAGGATGGTTTTCGTTATTTATGGAGTACGGGAGATACGGTTGCCTCCATCGTTGTCAAGGATTCCCTGACACAGTATTATTCTGTCGCGGTTATCAGTGAATATGAATGTACCACGATGGACAGTACGCTTGTGACGGTTTCTGAGAGGCCGGTTGCCCAACTGTATGGATTATTGCCATCGTATTGTGCAAATGATTATTCTGCCACCCTTTATGGCCTGCCACCCGGGGGCACCATGAGTTCGACATCTTCCGGTTTCTCAGGCAATCAGTTTACACCAAGCCTGGCGGACCCCGGAATTAACCTTGTATGGTACACCTATGCCAATGAGGCAGGCTGCGGTGACACAGATACAGTGAAAGTCAGGGTTTATCCCTTGCCGGTAATCAAGGCGCTGCCCGATACAGTCGTTTGCGGCGGCAGTACCGTCATCCTGAATGCAGGCAGCGGTTTTGACAATTACCAATGGTCAAACGGCTCAGTCGATTCACTGACAAGTGTCGACTCCATTGGCCATGGGCTGGGGGTTTATGCTGTTTGGGTATATGTAACCAGGAACGGATGCGTTGACCGGGATACAGCCTATATTCAATTTGTTGCGTGCCCCGGTATGGAGGATAATGAGCTGCTCGGTATGTTTTCAATTTTTCCGAACCCGGCCACAGAGGATATCATCATCCTGCAGAGGTCAGGCGAAGCCGGTTTGCTTTCAATTCAAATCATGGATATGAAGGGAATGGTTGTGAAGAGGATGATGCTTGAAAATATTTCCAATAGGATCCCGGTTTCCGGAATTCCCAAAGGAACCTATATTCTAAGGATTAACAAGGGATTAAAACAGATTGATTACAAATTCATAAAAATCTGATCCCTCTTTTTCAAGGTCAATCCCAGTCCAGGCTTTCAAGTATAGCGATCAATTCGCCGGGGCGGTAAGGTTTTGCAATATACTCATCCATTCCTGCAGCCAACGCCTTTTCGCGGTCAGTGACCATGACATGGGCTGTTACCGCTACGATTTTTATTCTTTTCATCCCATCTTTCTCCAGTTCACGGATCACCCTGGTTGCTTCAAGGCCATCCATGATAGGCATGGCTATATCCATCAGGATCAGGTCGTAATTGTTATTTTTAAATTTTTCGACCGCTATTTTTCCATTTTCGGCAAGTTCAACGTGGTGTCCGGCGCGCTCCAGGCTGGTCATGGCAAATTTCTGATTCAGGAGATTGTCTTCGACAAGCAGGATGGAAAGTGAATGCAGCTTTTTCTTCTGCGATATGTTGCCAAGGCGCTCATTGGCAAGGAGTTCTTCATCACCTTTATCGAATGCCAGGGTGAACCAGAAAGTTGATCCCTGGCCTTTGACGCTGTTTACACCAATTTTTCCATTCATGAGGAGGGTCAGGTTCTTCGAAATCGAAAGGCCCAAACCCGTGCCTTCAAACTGCTTGATCAGCGGGTTTTCAAGCTGGGCAAAATCGTTAAATAAGCTCTGCTGCTCTTCATCACTGATCCCAATCCCGGTGTCGTTCACCTCAAATTTCAGCAGGACGGTCTCTTCGTTCAGTTTGGCGCTGTTTTTAATCCAGTCGGGGATACACTCGTCATTTTGATCAAAACCGTTTCCTTTCCGGTCAATGGTTTCAACGCTAACCACCACATGTCCCGTATTCGTAAATTTGATCGCGTTGTTAGCCAGGTTGATCAATATTTGCTTCACCCTCACAGGATCACCGATCACACAGACCGGGACGGTTGATTGTATCTTGGAAAACAGTTCAATACCTTTACCTTTGGCTTTAATTGACAGCAGTTTTATTACCTGGTGAATCTCCTCCTGCAATAAAAAGGGTTTCTGATCAAGTTTCAGCTGGCCAGCTTCAATTTTTGACAGGTCGAGGATATCGTTGATAATGGTAAGCAGATTAACACTGGATATGTTGATGATCTCCAAAAATTCGCGTTGTTCATTTGTAAGTTCTGTTTGGCTCAGCACATTATAAATACCTATGATACTGTTCATCGGTGTGCGTATTTCGTGGCTCATGTTGGCCAGGAACATTGTTTTTGACCGGTTGGCATTCTCTGCTTCCTGTTTTGCCTTGATAAGCGCATTGCGCACCTTTTCATGCTCTTCAATGGATACAAATCCCACTTTACTCCCTTGCGTCTCTTCCATCTTATAACTTATTCAATTGATTTTTAATAATTGAGTACAATTCCTGCTGGTTAATCGGTTTTGAAATATAGTCATCAAATCCTGCTTCCAGCAGTTTCTCCTTGTCCCCTGCCATGGCATAGGCTGTTTGTGCTACGAAAGGAATGACCTTGTATTCTTTCCACCTTTTCCTGATTTCATGCAGCAGCTTGATCCCATCCCAGGGCGGTGGCAGGTTTATATCAAACAGCATGATGTCGAAGATTTTGCCATCTTTGAAAGTCTGCTCCATGATTTTCATGGTTTCATCGCCGTTGACAGCTGTTATTACATTACCGAGGGATTTTGTCATTTCGTAGAGTACGATTTTATTCATCAGGTCATCTTCGACGATGAAAATTTCAAGCCCCTGCAAAGTCTTAAACTTTTGTTTCCGCGTAGGTTCTATCCTTGACTGATCGTCCCTCGTCGTTTTTTCGGGTGGGAAGAATATAGTGACCGTGGTGCCGACACCTTTGGCCGATTCAATTTCAATGCGGCCACGCATCAATTCCACCAGGCTTTTGGCAAGCGGTAGTCCCAGTCCTGCACCCTGTGCATCTTTCGAATACCCAAGACTCTCCTGCCTGAAGGGATCAAAAATGGCCGGCAGGTATGAGGGATCGATCCCTGTGCCGGTATCTTTCACCCGGATGCAGATCTCATCCTTGTCTTCAATAAATTCAGTTGAAACGTTGATAAACCCGTTTTGCGTGTACTTGATCGCATTTTCAACAATGGCGCTGATGACCTTCGTCAATCCCTTTTCATCAACCACCACTGTTGGCACCTCATTGGTCTTTAAATTCAATTTCAGTTTTTGTTCATTGGCTTTAAAAATGTACAACTGGGTTGAATTGGCAACAATGGCGTTTATATCGCAGGGTTTCAGCATGATTTGCATGTCATTGGCCTCCAACTTGCTGATATCAATGATGTTGTTTAGCAAATGAAGCAACCGGTCGCCACTGTCAGATATCGCCCTGGCATAATCGAACAACTCCTTATTTTCGAGCAGTGAAATCTCCGCCTCCAGGAGGCTTGAAAAACCTATGATATTATTCAAAGGGGTGCGGATCTCATGACTGATGTTCGAAAGAAATGCATTTTTCATGAAATTGGATTCCTCCGACCTCTTCAATGCCCGCTTCAGCGTAAAATCAGTTTTTTCATCCTCTTCTGATTCTTTTTTGAGCAATTGAACCCTTTCCTGCACAATTTTCTCGACCGACACCTTGAGCTCTTCGCTTTCAGCAATGGAGCTATTCAGTAAAGCTTTTGTAACTGTTAAATCTCCGGTGATTTTTTTATTCCTGTTAAGAAGTATAAGGGCAAAGCCCAGGCACGCTATAAGCGCAACAATTAAAATGACAATCAGATAGATCATATTTCCCTGCATTCTTCCAACTATTTAAATACTACATATAAATCTTCTTCCGGGTTGATCGCATATTTTTTAACATCGATCGCCCATTTTTCTTTCGTGGGATTGTATGTTTTGACAATAAAACCACCTTTTTCAAGCCTGCTTTTATAATCCATACCATAGATCCTTACATGGTCGAACTGGCCAAAAATGCGTTCCCTGGTTTCAGGATCAATTGCAGATGGATCTTCAAAAGTAGTTTCCAATATTTTGGATATCGGAACCTGCAGGATGGCCCATCCGCCTGGTTTCAGCACCCGGTAAAGCTCCCTGATCGCCAGTGAGTCATCCGGGATATGTTCGAGCACATGGTTGCAGATGATCACATCAAAGGCTTCGTCATCATAGGGAATGGCGGTGATATCCAGAAGGTTGGTTTGCCTTGCATAGTAGTATCCCTCGAGGTATTTTACGCCCGGCACGTAGGTGACATTCGTCATTGAATCGAGCATGGCGCGCAGGCAACCTTCGGGGGCTACATGAAACAGGGTGACCGGGGAGGTGAAAATAGTCGATTTTTCCTGCAGATAAAGGTATACCAGCCGATCCCTGTCCAGGGAATAGCATCGCGGGCATACATTGTTCTGCCTGTATCCGGCCCCAACGATCTTTTTTTCATAAAGTACCGGAAGGTCTGATCCGCCAGGCATGAATTTGCGAAAGGATTTTTTGCAGTACGGGCAGTAATAGGAATCACCGGTATAAAAGAACCCGTTGATTTTTTGATAACCGCCTCTGATTTTTCTGCCGAGCCAGTAAGGAACCAAATTTTTAAATAGGCTTTTCATGATGGGCATTATTAATTGTTCAATATTATTAATTTCCTGGATGTGGTGGCCTGATCCGTTTGAAAAAAGAGCGAATAAAAACCAGGCTTCAATGATTCAATGTGCATGCTGATATTGTGTTCGCCCGGATGCTGATCCGCAACGATTTTTTTCATGATGATCCTGCCCTGGAGGTCTTGCAAACCGATTGTTATATCGGTAGTGTGATTAATTGTGTAAGCGACATTAAAATGACCGTACGATGGATTCGGAAAAATAACCAGATGCTGCTGCGCCGGCTCTGCCGGGTTTGGAATTCCAAGCAGGGATGAATCCTGGCATTCGAAAGCGCCTATGTCATAATATTTTGCAAACGGACGGATCCGGTTCATATGATCAACGAACAGGTCAAATCCTGCGACAGGGACCCCGGTGTTGACAGCCGGAGAACTGGCCTGGAGGTCATATTTCCCCCCGGCAGGGCTTGTAAAATTTAAATAATTGATATCGCGGGTAGTGATGTTATTAAACAATGTGACATCCACCGAAGTTGATGTAAAATTGAAATAGGAGGATTCCCCGGTCGTTGGATAGGACCCCGGGTCAACAATGATGTTGTTGGCCATGATGTTTTTGGTGCTCAGGTTATCTGTAAACCGCACGCCGAAACTCTTTGGAGAGACAATCGTGTTAAACAGGATTTTGTATGAATTTGCCGCAGATGTATAGTCGGGACCGACATAGATCCCATGCTTCAAGTAGGGGGAATAATTCTGATCCGGTTTGTAGCTCCTTCCAGGGTTGATTATCACGTTGTTAAAAATATATTGCGTACCCATGGAGGCTACATCGATACCATCGCCATAGCCATCACTGATGTAATTGTTGTAGACCTGTGCAGTCGTGCCGCCACCTACCAGGATACCCGACATTTGGTAGGTCTCAGCCAGTTTACTGTCATTCAGGATAATGTTTTCATAAATCGCACAACCTGAATCGGCAGAACTTACCTGGATCCCGTCCCAACCTGTTTCCTGGACCAGGTTGCGATAAATGCTAACTCCTTTGATTAAATGGGGCAGAACCGTTGTATCTTTTCCGTTGCAGTTGATCACCTGTCCGCTGAACTTGGAACTACCGATATACATCCCTTCCATGCCTGTAGT
>CAZPWZ010000025.1:0-13662 GCA_964590675.1 uncultured Draconibacterium sp. | reverse complement strand
ATGGGGCAACGGATTACGTGCTTAAAAACAGACTTGAGCGGTTGGTCCCTGCAATTAAAAGAGCCCTGCACGAATTTGAACTGGAAAGCCACCGTAAGCAGGCGGAGAAAAAACTAACGAAAAAAAACGAATTAATTGAGAGACAAAACAAACGATATGTTCAAATAAACAAAGAACTTTCCTTTCAAATCGAAGAGAAAGAAAAACGGGCGGATGAATTAATTCTTGCCAACTACGCCCGCAGCCTGATCGAGGCCAGTCTTGATCCATTGTTCACCATAAACCTGAAGGGAAAAATTACCGACATGAATGATGCATCGGTAAATATGACAGGGATCCCACGCAATAAACTGGTAGGGACCAATTTTTTCGATTATTTTACCGAGCCGCAAAAAGCGCGTGAAGTATACAAGGAGGTATTTTCAAAAGGCTTTGTGGCAGATTACCCGCTCACCATTGTTGATGGTAAACTGACTGATGTATTATTCAACGGATCAGTGTACAAAGATGACGAAGGCAATGTGATCGGGGTGGTTGTTGTAGCCAGGGATATTACCGACCAAAAACGCAATGCTACGGAATTGACCGAAGCCATTGTGTTTGCCGAACTGGCAACTGCCATTGCTGAAGAAGCAAAACTTAAAGCAGAAAACGCCACAAGAATCGCAGAAGATGCAGTAAAGGCAAAACAGCAGTTTTTATCCAACATGAGCCATGAAATCCGCACTCCTATGAATGCGATCATTGGCTTTACAAAAGTAATGTTGAAGACTGAAATGTCTGCAAAACAGAAAGAATATCTGCATGCCATAAAAATGAGCGGCGATGCATTGATCGTGCTGATAAACGACATCCTTGATCTGGCTAAAGTAGATGCCGGGAAAATGACCTTTGAACAGACGCCATTTAAAATGGCGCTCTCTATTTCAGCCATGCTTCATCTGTTTGAGACAAAAATCCAGGAAAAGAATCTGGCATTGGTCAAAGAATATGACAACAACATACCGGAGGTGCTGGTTGGCGACCCGGTGCGTTTGCACCAGATCATCCTTAACCTCGTGAGCAATGCGGTAAAGTTTACTTCAAACGGAACGATTACGGTAAGCGTCCGTTTAAAGCAGGAAGATGAGGAAAAAGCAACCATCGAGTTTGCCGTGAAGGATACGGGCATCGGCATAGTGAAAGATAAAATCGGAGACATATTCAAAAACTTTCAGCAGGCATCCAGTGGTACGGCCAGGTTGTATGGTGGAACAGGTTTAGGGCTTGCCATCGTTAAACAACTGGTTGAATCACAGGAAGGGACCGTTAACGTTACCAGTGAGGTGGGTGAAGGCTCGACTTTCAGTTTTTGTTTGAGCTTTCAAAAAACAGATGCTGAGGCAGCAATGGAGGCAGAAATTGCAGAATCGGATTCAGATATCAAAGACCTGAAAGTTCTGGTGGTTGAAGACATTGCGCTCAATCAACTGCTAATGAAAACCCTTTTGGATGATTTCGGATTCGAATGCGACATTGCTGCAAACGGCAGAATAGCCATTGAAAAACTACAATCCAACGCCTATGATATCATTTTGATGGATCTGCAGATGCCTGAAATGAATGGGTTTGAGGCAACCGACCATATCCGGAACGTATTGCATTCCGACATCCCCATTATCGCATTGACTGCGGATGTTACGACCGTCGACCTGGCAAAATGCAAAGTGGTGGGAATGAATGATTACATTGCAAAACCTGTTGATGAACGATTGCTCTATAGTAAAATAGTCGGACTGGTAAAGAAACTTTCCACGGTAAATCAAGTTGAAACCGGATCGAATGAGAACGATGCATCGAAAAAATTTAAATGCACGGACCTGGATTACCTGATCAACCGCACAAAAAGCAATCCTGCCCTGATGATGGAGATGATCGGACTGTACCTCGAACAAACCCCGCCCCTGATCAGCGCCATGAACCGGAGCTTCAAGGAAAAAGACTGGAATTCACTCTATTCCGCAGTACATAAAATGATTCCATCATTTGCCATCATGGGGATCAGCATTGACTTTGAAAACATGGCAAAAAAAGTTCAGGATTTTGCAAGCACACAGAAACAGGCTGACGGGATACATGACCTGGTCATAAAGCTTGATAGTGTTTGCTCGCAGGCCTGCTGCGAATTGGAAGAAGAGTTTAACCGGATTAAAAACGCCAGCTCATGAATCTGAAAGATAAAATAAAACTATTCCTGGTCGATGACGATGCCGTATATTTGAAATCACTGGAAATTGAATTCCTCCAGCATGGCGATTTCACCATTGAAACCTTCGCAACGGGTGAACTTTGCATTAAAGCCCTGTCGCACAATCCTGATGTGATCATTCTCGACTACATGCTTGATGGCATTGATAAAACCGCAATGAATGGCATAGAGACCCTCGATAAAATAATCGCATATGATCCGGATATCCCGGTTGTGATGCTGAGCGCCCAGGATAAAATTGATGTAGCCATTGACTGCATGCACCACAAGGCTTTTGATTACGTGGTGAAAAGCGAGACTGCCTTCATGCGTTTGCAGAAAATCATCACCGCCATCTTCAGGTACAAGAAAATGGAAAAGGAATTGAACTGGTATATGGAGAGGATGTAATCCTAATGGTCAAGGGACTGTCCACCAGAGAGGCAGCGGAAAAGCTGCGTGTTGAAGGCGCCAACAATCTTCCGTCTTCAAAACCTAAAAATTATTTCACCATTGCATTGGGGGTTGTCAAAGAACCCATGTTTATTCTTTTGGTTGCCTGTGGCACTTTGTATATGGTCATGGGTGATTTACAGGAGGGGATCATGCTCCTGTGTTTTGTTTTTGTCATCATGGGTATCGAGTTCTTCCAGGAAAAAAAGACTGAAAAAGCACTCGATGCGCTGAAAGATATGGCCAGTCCACGGGCCCTGGTAATCCGCGACGGAGTTGAAATAAGAATTGCAGGCATTGAAGTAGTTACCGAAGATATCATTGTATTGCAGGAAGGCGACAGGGTGCCGGCCGATGCTACCGTATTGGATTCTGTTAATTTACTGGCCGATGAGTCATTGCTCACCGGAGAACCTGTACCTGTCAGAAAAACTGATTGGGATGGTGCTGAAAAAATCATTCAGCCCGGTGGCGACGATTTACCATTCATCTATTCGGGTTCCATGATTGTTCAGGGCAATGGCATCGCCAGGGTAACCAGCACGGGTATCAATACTGAAATCGGGAAAATTGGCAAAGCACTCGAAGGGGTAAAGGAAGAACCCACCAGGCTGAAACAGGAGATGGGATCGCTGGTAAAGAAGCTTTCGATCGTTGCTGCTGTACTCTGCATCCTGGTTGTCGTGGCTTATACACTCACCCGTGGAAGCCTGGTTGATGGGTTCCTGGCAGGAATAACACTGGCGATGGCCGTGTTACCGGAAGAATTTCCGGTCATCCTCACCGTGTTTATGGCATTGGGAGCCTGGCGGATGTCAAAGAAAAAAGTTCTGACACGGAAACCGTCGGCTATTGAAACGCTTGGCTCGGCAACGGTTCTGTGTACAGACAAAACAGGTACCCTGACGGAGAATAAAATGACCGTAACAAGTCTTTACAACGGGAAAGATTTTCTGACAGTTATAAAAGGCACAGAGTTCAACCAGGAATTTCATGAAATAATTGATTTTGGCATCCTTTCCAGTCAAACCAATCCATTCGATCCGATGGAAAGGGACATCACCAGCATGGGAGATCAATACCTTCAAGGAACAGAACATATCCATTCGAATTGGGAGATGATCAGGGAATATCCCCTGTCGAAAGAATTGCTTGCAATGTCGCGGGTTTTCACTCATAAAGGCAAGCAGGAAAAGACCATTGCCGCAAAGGGAGCTCCGGAAGCCATTTTTGATCTTTGCCACCTGGATGCGGGGAATAAAAAAAGACTGCTGGTGGCAGTTGAAAAATTGGCATCCGCCGGATTAAGGGTGTTGGGCGTGGCCAAAGCTGCTGTCAGTGTGAAGGGACTTCCTGAGATCCAACACGATTTTGCATTCGAGTTTATCGGTTTGATCGGATTGTCTGACCCCATTCGTCATAACGTAAAAAAGGCTGTGAGCGAATGCTACCAGGCAGGCATCAGGGTCATCATGATTACTGGCGATTACCCGGTAACCGCCAAACATATCGCAGTGGAAATAGGCCTCGAAAATCCCGGTAATTGCATAACCGGCCAGGAATTACAGGCGATGACTGATGATGAATTATGCGAAAGGATCAAGGAAATCAATGTTTTTGCTAGAGTTGTTCCGGAACAGAAGCTTAAAATTGTTAATGCATTAAAGAAAAACAATGAAATTGTGGCTATGACCGGAGACGGAGTGAACGATGCCCCGGCTCTGAAAGCGGCTCACATTGGAATTGCCATGGGGAAAAAGGGAACGGATGTGGCCCGTGAAGCCTCCTCCCTTGTACTCATGGACGATAATTTTTCATCCATCGTGGGGGCCATAAAAATGGGGAGGCGGATCTTTGATAATCTCCAAAAAGCATTCGGGTACATTTTTGCCATCCATGTTCCCATTGCAGGATTATCGTTGATCCCGATACTACTGGGTAATTTTCCACTTATTTTATGGCCTGTTCATATAGTTTTTCTCGAACTCATCATTGACCCGGCCTGTTCCATCATTTTCGAAGGAGAAAAAGAGGAGAAAAACGCAATGAGCCGGCCGCCAAAGAGAATTGATGAGCCGTTTTTCGGAGGTAAAAAGATATTGTTCAGCTGTTTGCAGGGATTAGGAATCCTGCTTATTACACTAATCATTTACTTTGGAGGTTAACACCTCGGGTACGATGCTGCAGAAGTACGGGCCATGGCATTTATTACCCTGATTGTTTCAAACATAGCTGTAATATTAACAAACCGCTCATGGACCGAAAATATTTTTAAAATTATTGCCACACCCAACAAAGCAGTCTTATGGGTCGCAGGCGGAGCGATTTTTTTTCTGGCGCTGATTTTAAATATTTCTTTCTTCCAGGATCTGTTTCAGTTTCAAAGGCCTTCATTGATCAATATTGTCATCTGTATTTTGGCGGGATTAACAACTATCGTTTGGTTTGAGTTTTATAAACTGTTTAAGCTCAGGAAACATGTATCGCTATAAACACCTCTCACCCATCACCCACCCTGTTATGAGACAGGACCAGGGACGTGGCAAATAAAATCTCTATCATGTGGTTTTCCAAATCAGCCGAATCAGTAGCTAAAGAAATTGGAGTGGATCTGTCGGAAGGCTTGTCTGAAGGAGAAGCAAAAACCCGTCTGCTAAAATACGGGGAAAATAAGCTGCAGGCAAAAAGGAAGAAGAGTATATTCCTGTTGTTCCTGGCCCAGCTGCAGGACTGGCTCATCTACATATTATTTGCTGCTGTCGTTATCACCCTGTTCATGGGGGAGTACATTGATGCAACAATCATCATTCTCGTCATACTTACCAACGCCATTCTTGGCGTTGTCCAGGAAGTCAAAGCAGGCAAGGCGATTGAGGAGCTCCGGAAAATGTCATTTCCCAGGGCGCTGGTCCGCAGAGGTGGTATGATCAAAGAGGTTGACTCTGTAAATGTTGTACCCGGTGATATCCTGATTCTCGATGCAGGACGGATCATTGCTGCAGACATTCGCCTCATCGAGTCAGTCAATCTTCACATCGAGGAATCGGCACTTACCGGCGAATCTGTTCCTTCTGAAAAAGATGCCTCGCTGATTCACACCGATCCCGGTACCCCTTTAGGGGACCGCGCAAACTCTGCTTTTATGTCAACCCTGGTTACCAGTGGCAGAGGTGCCGGCGTTGTGGTAGAAACCGGGATGAATACCGAAATAGGCAGAATTGCCAACATCATCATTACCGAAAAAAAGTCGAAAACCCCGTTGGAAATCCGCCTGGATAACCTGGGAAAAACATTGGGCAGGATTGCCATCGGAATCTGCATCATTATTTTCATCGTTGCATTACTCCAGGGCGGGAACATTGCCGACATGTTCCTGATGTCGGTTTCCCTGGCTGTAGCAGGCATACCAGAGGGGCTGGCAGCCATCGTCGCGGTGGTGCTGTCCATCGGAGTTACAAAAATGTCGAGAAAAAATGCCATAATAAAAAAATTGCCGGCTGTTGAAACACTCGGATCGGTCAACATTATCTGCTCAGACAAAACAGGGACATTAACGCAGAATAAAATGACCGTGACAACCTGTTTCAACCTGGATGGCGAATTGGCTGTTGAAAGGGGCAGGAATAACAATACTACTGAAGATGTAAAGCTGCTTGCACAGGCCATGATTCTTTGCTCCGATGCAACCTACGAGAATGGGCATGGGACTGGAGATCCAACGGAAATTGCTTTGCTGGTCCTTGGAGACGACCTGGGAATTGACAGGTCAGCATTAAATACTGAAAACAAGCGGATTGGAGAGCACTCATTTGATTCTGACCGGAAATTAATGTCGACGCTCATCCAGGGAGATGATTACCTTAGAGTATATACCAAAGGGGCCATTGGTAACCTTTTAAAAATCTCCACACATGTTTTAGAAAAAGGAGAAGTCATTCCGATTACTTATACAATCAGCGAAAGATATCTTGCTGCAGCAGCAGGGATGTCAAACAACGCGCTTCGCACACTGGGCGCAGCCTACAAGCAGGTTCAGTCACAGGTTGTACCTGCTGAAATGGAAAAAAACCTGATCTTTCTGGGGCTGGTCGGAATGATTGACCCGCCAAGACCGGAGGTAAAGGATTCAATTCTGAAAGCAAAAATTGCAGGTATTACGACCATCATGATCACCGGTGATCACAAGAACACTGCGTTTGCCATTGCACTGGAACTGGGAATCGCTGAAAATATTGACCAGGCTATCGGAGGCGCAGATATTGACCGCCTTTCAGAATCGGAATTTTTCGACAGGATCGTTGAATATCGTGTATTTGCGCGTGTATCACCCGAACATAAAGTAAAAATTGTACGGGCTTTACAGTCGAACGGCAACATTGTATCCATGACCGGGGATGGGGTTAACGACGCACCTTCGCTACATACTGCTGATATCGGTGTTGCTATGGGAATTTCAGGAACCGATGTTGCCAAAGGAGCATCGGATATGATACTCACGGATGATAATTTTGCCACCATTGTTTCTGCTATTGAACAAGGCAGAAACATATACAATAACATTAAAAAATCGGTGGTGTTCCTGCTGACCTGTAACCTTGGAGAGGTGGTCACGGTGTTTGTTTCACTCCTGATTGGCTGGGAGGCGCCCCTGATTGCCACGCAGCTTCTCTGGATCAATCTTCTCACCGACTCCTTTCCCGCAGTGGCATTGGGCATGGATCCAGGGAACCCGGATGTAATGAAGGACAAACCCCGCAATGCAAAAGAAAATTTCTTTTCAGGCGGTGCAAGCCTTCATATTATTTCAGGGGGCATCCTGATCGGGGGATTGACAATACTGGCTTTCTGGTATGGGTATTATGAACACGGGAACTCCCCTTTCGACAAATCAGCTCCTGCATCAACGGTAGAATATGCCCGGACAATGGCCTTCATGGTCCTGGTTATTTGCCAGTTATTCTATGCACTGGCGGTGAGGGATAGTAGGAAATCCATTTTCAGTATCGGCATTTTTTCAAACAGGTACCTGGCAGGAGCCATCCTGCTGGGTATAATCCTTCAGTTGGTTGTAATAGGTATTCCGGCAATGCAACGCGCATTCCATCTGCAGATGCTTGATCTGCACGACTGGGCAATTGTACTTTTCCTGGGTTTGGTCCCGCTGTTTTTAAATGAGATTATCAAAATATTTATTCGTGCGCGCATGAAAAAAGTATCGGATTAATTACGTAATTTTGACTTCTACATATGAAAAAAACACCAAACATGAAGCCCGGAAAACTGAAGCCGTCAGCCTCGCTTAAACCGAAAAATCCTGACATGGCAGCCGGGTACTTTCCAATAGTAGGCATCGGTGCATCGGCAGGCGGGTTGGAGGCGCTGGAGCAATTTCTAAGCAATGTGCCTGAAAACAGCGGGATGGCCTATGTCGTGATCCAGCACCTCGATCCGACACAGAAAGGCATGCTGCCGGAATTACTTCAGAGAATCTCCAGGATGAATGTTTTCCAGGTAAAAGACCGCATGCCAATCAAGGCAAACTGTGTATATGTCATTCCTCCCAACAAAACCATGTCGATGTTAAAGGGAGTGTTGCACCTGTTTGAACCCGTTGAAGCAAGAGGCCTCCGCCTTCCGGTTGATTTTTTCCTGCGCTCTCTTGCCAACGACAGGC
The DNA here is from genome assembly GCA_964590675.1 of uncultured Draconibacterium sp. Classification (GTDB taxonomy): domain Bacteria; phylum Bacteroidota; class Bacteroidia; order Bacteroidales; family FEN-979; genus CAIVAT01. Next base: position 5,308 of record CAZPWZ010000025.1, on the reverse strand, counting down.
TTGACAGATCGGTTGGCGTCATCCTGTCGGGCATGGGTTCCGACGGGAGTATTGGTCTCAGCGCCATCAAGGAGAAGAACGGAATAGTATTGGTTCAGGACCCGGCAACAGCAAAATTTGAGAGCATGCCGCGCAGTGCCATCGATTCGGTTATGCCGGATATTGTAGCGCCAGCCAATGAGCTTCCGGTAAAACTCATCGAGCTGCTGAAACATATTCCCATTGTTCAATCGGTGCTGGATACTGAGATTAAAGATCAAAGTTCACTTGAAAAAATCATTATCCTGCTGCGGATCCAGACGGGCAACGACTTTTCATTGTACAAAAAAAACACCGTCTATCGCCGCATCGAACGACGCATGAGCATACATAAAATTGATAAGATCACCTCTTACGTCCACTTTTTACAGGAAAATCCAAAGGAGGTCGATATTCTTTTCAAAGAATTGCTGATCGGCGTCACCAATTTCTTTCGTGATTCTTTGGTTTGGGACAAGCTGAAGACAATAGTCATCCCGAATATCCTTGCCAAACAGCCACAAGGTTCAATAATACGGGCCTGGGTCCCGGGGTGTTCCACCGGGGAAGAGGCCTATTCCCTGGCCATCGTGTTTAAAGAAGCACTCGAAAAAATAAATCCCCACGGCGGCATTTCATTGCAGATATTTGCAACCGATCTCGCCAATGAAGCGATTGATATTGCCAGGAAAGGCATATTTCCTGCAAATATTGCCGGGGATGTGTCAGCGAATCGACTGAACCGCTTTTTTGTAAAAGCCGACGATACCTACCGCATCAATGCAGAAATCAGGGAAATGGTTGTGTTTGCCCAGCACAACATCATCATGCATCCTCCTTTTACCAAAATCGATATCCTTTCATGCCGAAACCTGCTCATATACATGGATTCCGATTTGCAGAAAAAAATACTCGGACTCTTTTATTACAGCATTAACCCCGAGGGATTTATGCTGCTTGGAAGTTCTGAAACACTTGGATTGCAAAGTCCTCTTTTTACACCGGTTGATTCCAAATTGAAAATTTATAAACGCTCCTTAACGGCAATAGTTCCTGAATTATTCGATTTTCCCTCCTCCTACTCCCGGATCAGGCCTGCAAACATCGAAAAACAAATTACGCCCAAGTCTATCGTAAATATTCAAACGCTTGCCGATCAGCTGCTCCTGCAGCAGTTTTCACCTGCCGGTGTCCTGGTTAACGAAAATGGTGATATCCTCTATATCAGCGGGCATACCGGGAAATACCTGGAACCGGCAGTTGGAAAAGCAAACCTGAATATTTTTGCCATGCTGCGCGAAGGATTGCGGAACGACTTTCCTCGTGCATTCCGAAAGGCCATCATGAAAAAAGAAGCCGTTGTGTTGCACAATATCAAACTGGGCGTCAACGGGGGTAAACAAATCATCAATGTCAATATTCAATGGCTTGATAAACCGGAACCATTGCATGGTATGTTAATGATCATATTCAGTGATGTGCCGGAGGCCCCTGAAATCAAACTCCAGAGTAGAAAAGGAAAAGCACCTTTACACATTATCAGGCAATCGGAGCTGGAAAATGAACTGCAGGAGTCCCGTGCCGAGATGCAGAATACGCTTGAAGAAATGCAGACTTCACAGGAAGAACTGAAATCCACAAACGAAGAATTACAATCAACCAATGAAGAACTGCAATCAACCAATGAAGAACTCACTACCTCTAAAGAGGAAATGCAAAGCCTGAACGAGGAGTTGCAAACTGTGAATGCTGAGTTACAATCAAAGGTGGATGATTATTCAAGGGTGAACAACGACATGAAGAACCTGCTAAACAGTACGGATATTGCCACACTGTTTCTCGACAAAGAGTTGAATATCCGTCGCTTTACCAACCAGGCCACCAAAATTTTCAAGCTGATAAAATCCGACATCGGCCGGCCTTTTACCGACCAGGTTACCGATCTTATGTACCCCGAACTTGCTGCAGATGCAATTGAGGTCTTAAGGACCCTCGTATTTATTCAAAAACAAATTCCCGCGAATGACGGGCGGTGGTTTTCCATTCGTATCATGCCTTACCGCACCTTTGACGACCGTATCGATGGACTCGTAATCACTTTTATCAACATATCCGACCTGAAGCAGGTAGAGGTAAAATTACAGGAGTCGGAACAACTGAATTCCGTCCTTCTGAAAACGGCACCTGATGTTATCATTATGCTGTCAACCGGGTTGAAAATACTGGAATTCAACGCTGCTGCCGAAAAACTTTTCGGCATTAAACGCGAGGAGGCATTAAATAAAAAGTTCACTCAGCTTGTTGTTCCGGAACCGTTGCAAAAGAAGATTGAAAAAAATATGGAAAAACTGCTGCTGAAAGCGCTGCATGATACCATTAAAATGGAAGTAAAAGTTGCGGGAGATAAATTGCAGGTTGTTGAATGTTCTGTAAATGTAACATCCGACCATCAGAAAAAACTATCAGGAATGATCATGATCATCAAAAAACCAGCAAGCCATGAGTAACGAGGAAATGAATATGACTGATGCCCAAATGCTTCGCTTAAAGGCCGAGGAACAGCTTAAGGTGAAAAAATCATCTGTTGACAAGCCTGATTCGGAAATTGACGTACAACGACTCCTGCATGAACTTCAGGTACACCAGATTGAACTGGAAATGCAAAACGAGGAGTTGCGCCAGGCAAATGAAACAGCCGAAGCTGCCCTTAAAAAGTACACCATGCTGTATGATTTTGCACCCATGGGCTATTTCACGCTCGATGCCGACGGGAGCATTATTGAGTTAAACTTCACCGGGGCCGAAATGCTGCATGATAAGCGCTTTGCATTGGTAAACAGCAACTTCAAACTCTTCATTGCGGAAGAATCACAGGACAGGTTCAACATTTTTTTCAAGAAACTTTATTCAGGTTATGCCAAGGAAGCTTGTGAAGTAATGCTCGGCTATGACAACCATCCCCTTTGTTATGTTTATATGGAAGGTATCGTTACCGGTGATGAAAGGAAGTGCCTTTTATCTGTGGTAGATATTTCGGGCTTCAAAGAGCAGCACAACACCTGAAAACCCTGAAATAATATCTTCTTTTACCACACCCTTACTTTCCGATCCCATAGGCTTTTTTTCGCTATCCCCGCCGGAAATCCCGCGCCGGTTTTGCCCATAAATGGCATGTGGGAATTATGCAACTTTTTCTAAAAAAAATGTAACAGTTTTTTTACCCCGGGTTACGATCTTTAACATGTTATTAATCAACCATGCATGTTAAATTTCAGGTTTAAAACAACACCGGCTATGAATACGCAAAATGAAATGGCCTTTATCTCCGATTGGCAGATGATGGGTTATTCCGGGAGAGAATCGGACAACAACCAGGAAACCGATGGGAACGAGGAAGAAATGGAGTTTGGTTTTTTCAATTACTCCCAGGAAGATCACATCAGCCATGGAGAGGCAAAGAAAGGATAGGTCCCTGCCTATTCCTCACTTCTTAAATGAGATATCATTCCACATAATGTGTGAATGATGTAACTCATTCTAAAAGTTATGTAACACATTTATATCTGCATCGGACTAATTTCGTTCCGGTAAATTATTTACTCTCATGAAAGAAAAAGACGACAATTCAAAACTGACTTCAGTTAACCGTACTGAAGTCTCAAATTCAGAATCATTTGATTACCAGAATAATGACAGAATCAATCCAGTCGCAAATATCTGCGCAAAATCAGGGTATAGTGATTCTGACCAAATGGGTGAAGTCATCAGGAGATGGGAATCCAGCAGGTATGGAATCTAAGCCTTAATGTCAGATGAACAAACAGAAGGGCTCAGGCAGCGTTCCAGACCTGCAGCAGGATAAGGATGGCAATAATGATTAGCTAACAACAGGTTGATTATGGAAACACAAAAGATAAAAAGGGTATTGATTGCCCTGGATTATAATCCGACCGCCCAAAAGGTGGCAGAAGTCGGTTTTTCAATGGCAAAAGCCATGAATGCTGAAGTTGTGCTGCTTCATGTTACAGCCGATCCGGTATATTATTCTTCGATGGAATATTCACCCATCATGGGATATAACGGGTATATGGAGATGGGGGCATTACAAACGGACACGGCGCTCGGACTTAAGCAGGCATCCCAGAAATTTCTTGATAAATCGAAACACCACCTTGGTGATGAAAAAATAGTAACAATGGTGAAAGAGGGTGATTTTGCAGATTCAATATTGAAAACAGCAAAAGAGGTACATGCCAGTATCATCGTGATGGGCTCTCACAGCCGGAAATGGCTGGATGAAATTGTCATGGGAAGTGTGACGGAAAAAGTACTTCATCACACCTCAATCCCGATGTTCATCATACCAACCAAGCAAAAAAAATAAAATGGACATCACCAAAAACTTAAAATCTATTTTTTGAGTAAAGTAAAATCCTTTTTAAAAAAAACGGTAAAAGTCATTTTATGGGTCGCAATAAGCATTGTAATTCTATTCATCATCGTTGCAGCGCTTATCCAGGTACCGGCAATCCAGAACAGCATAATACGCTATGCCACTGCGTTTGTCAGCAATAAAACGCACACGCGTGTTGAGATAAAAAATATCAGCATCGCATTTCCAAAATCTGTGGTAATTGAGGGGCTTTTCCTTGATGACCTTCACAAGGATACCCTGGTATACGCCGGAAGAGCGAAAATAAACATCGCACTTTTCGACCTGCTTTCCAGCAAGGTTTCCGTCAGTTCGGTCGCATTGGAAGATGCAACGCTCCATCTTTCCCGAACCGGGACGGATTCACTTTTCAATTTTAATTTTCTGCTGACTGCTTTCGCTGATACAACCCGGCAGGCAAAGGTTAAGCCTCCATCTGCCTCCAAATGGACATTCGGCATTGATAAAGTCACCCTGAAAAATATACGGTTCAATTACGATGATGACTTTGGCGGGTTGAATATAGCCGTTATGCTTGGAAAGCTGAAAATAACCGTAGATGAAATTGATTTCGGTAAAGCCATCTATGCAGTTGATGAATTGCTGATTGACCGGCTGAATGGCAATGTTCTGATAACAAAAACGACCGGGGCAGATAACACTGCATCAGCGGGTGTTTTACCAAAAATATCGGCAAATAAAATCCGCATCAACGCATCAGTGGTAACTTATGGAGATTCCATAAGCAAACAATCGGCAAATGCTGTATTAAACCGGTTAGAACTGAGGAATGGTGTTGTCGATTTGCAGAAACAATATGTTTCCCTGGATAAGCTAACCCTTTCGGAAAGCGAAATA
>CAZPWZ010000024.1:0-13899 GCA_964590675.1 uncultured Draconibacterium sp. | reverse complement strand
AGTTGTCTTTCCTTTTTGCATTACGCAGGTTGAGTTTTTTTGCCTCTTCCAATGATGCCAGTTTATCAGTACGCATAATAATGACGTACTTCAGACTGTCAATATACCTGGCAAATTTTTTAGAGAGCATATGTGCCTGTTGGGCTTTATCCCAGTAGGGTCCGACTTTATTCGGGTTTAATTGGTATTGAATTTTGAATTTTGCATACGTGTTATCAAGTTTCTTGGAGAAATTCTCATTGGTGGTTTCCATGCTTTCATTTACCACCAGAAAAGCATCCAGGATTTGTTTCGAGACGTTCAATGCGAGCAATGCCGTAAGAACGAGATACATCATCCCGATCATCTTTTGCCTCGGTGTCTCCTTATATCCAGCCATCTAGTTATATTTTATACAAGTAAGTTAATCCTGATTATTTTCCTCCAATACTCATGGCAGAAAGCATGTTTCCATAAACTTTGTTGAGCGCTGCGATGTTCTTGGTTAGGTTGTCAACCTCTGTTTTGAATTTTTCGGTATTGGCCATGGATTCATTCAGGTTAACTGCGAATTTATTCATTACGGTGTTGAACTTGTTTGTATTTTCCATCTGCTGGTTCGAACCCTGCAGATGCAGTTCGTACAATGCATTCAGGGCGGAAAGGTTGGTTGATACACGCTGAAGTTCCTTGTTATAGCTGGCGCCGCCAGTTGCAGAGGCATTCAGTGTTTCAGCAGTTTTTGACAAAAGAGCAGCCGATTCATTATACTTTTCCACAAACTTGTTTGCCGTCATGGTTACATTGGCAATGCTGTCGGAGAAGGCCTTATTGGCAGTAACATCTTCCTTGAGTGATTCACCTACTTCAGCAAACATGGTTGCGAGGTTGGCGGCACTTTTGGATGTTGATTTGATGTGCGTCAGCTGTTCCTGTGATGCGTTTACGCTTTGTTCAAGGGTTTGCGCAGTTTTGCGGTAGGAATCGTTTAATATGTTTGCCGAATCCGTGGCAGTTTTCATGGTCGATACATACTTGTCATTTGCCAGAGAGGCATCTGCAACATTCGACAGTTTCGAAGTTGTATCCGACAATTTTGTTAGCCCGCTGCCCAGGCTTGCGATCAATTCAGGGCCGATCTTGGCTTTTTCGAGCATTTTATCCAGTTCCTGGGTAATGGTATCCTTTGAATTAAATGCTTTGGTAGGATCGATTTCATCATCATGATAAATTCCTGCCAGCTGAGGATAAACAAGGCTCCAGTCGGGTTCGACGTGAGGGGGTTCAAAGGCGGAAAAGAAGAAAATGAGTGATTCAGTACCCAGGCCGATAATAAGCATGATGTCGGCACCCGTGTAATGGTTGATTTTAAACAATGCACCGATAATAACTACAGCGGCACCCCAGCCATAAAGCTTGGCCATGAAGTTTTTATAATGCTTTGTTTTGACAAAATCGAGTAAAGCCATGGTTTGAAAGGATTAAATGTTAATAAGGTGGATTAGTTTAGTAATTTATCTGTAGACTTTGGAAGCTCTTGCCGGGTTGTCGTCACGCTGACGGCCAAGATAACTCTGGACACAACGGAATCCGACATAGCATTTGGCAGTATCCTGGTATTCATAGGAACGGGTTGAAACACGAAGGAAATAGGCAACATCTTTCCAGGAGCCTCCGCGGGTCACCTTACGCTTCAATGCCGGGGGATCTGAATCTTTCGCATTGTATTTGTAATCTGGATTCAGGTCCCAGGAAAAATTATACGAAGAGGGATGAAAAGCTGTAACAGTCCATTCCGCAACATTCCCGGCCATATCGTAAAGGCCGTAATCATTGGCAGGATAGTGGGCTACGATCACTGTTGTGGCGCCCCCGTCGGCAATATAGTCGCCCCGCATGGGTTTGAAGTTTGCAAGGAAACAACCTTTGTCGTTCCTGGTGTATGGTCCGCCCCACGGATATGGATTTCCATCGTACCCGCCACGTGCAGCCCACTCCCACTCACCTTCGGTAGGAAGGCGGAAATCGCTGATAAAGGTTTCTCCCTTCTGACCGTATAAAAAGCTGTTTTTGATCTGGGTCCGCCAGATGCAGAAAGCATTGGCCTGGCGCCAGTTCACACCAACAACAGGATAATTGTCATAAGCAGGATGCCAGAAATATTTTTCGGTGCTCGGGTCATTGAAGGAATAGGCATAATCATGAATCCAGCAGAGGGTATCGGGATAAACATTGATGACCTCTTTGCGCACATAAACAGAACGGTCCTTCAATCCCTGGGGACGATTGGCGAGTCCTGCCTCCTTGGGATCGGGCTGGGCTGAATAATCTTTACGGGACGCAGCTTTCAGGTCAACAAAATAGTACTCAAAATAGAGTTTGCGGGTGTCAATCTCCTGTCTTCTGAAATAACGCTCATCTTCAGGAAGATACATTTGCGCAAGCGCATCACGGACATCCTGCTGATCGGAATTCCATTCCAGTTTGCTTTCCCAGTTGAGGAAGGGAGGATCAAATTGTTCACCGGTTTTTTTGTTTTCAGAAATGAAGTAGAGCTCTGGTTTGGCCTCTCCAAGGATACGTCTTGCGATGGAATCCCTGACCCAATAAACGAACTGCCGGTATTCATTGTTCGTAATTTCAGTCTGATCCATGTAAAAAGCCTGCACTGTTACCGTTTTCGGGTTATTAAGCTGGGCATACGGCATATCTTCATCGCTGACGCCCATGGTATATGAACCCATGGGGACGTAAACCATGCCAAACGGATCCGGAGAATAGTATCGCTTTCGGTTTTTTACTCCCGTAAGCTCACCACTTCCTGAGTTACCGCAGCTTCCCAGGAAAATGAGCAGGGCGGAATAAATGAGCAGTTTTTTCATTTTTTTGGCCGATTAATGGATGAAAAATAACGCTACGTATTGAGATTTATTATGTTAATACAACGGTTTTGCAAATAAAACGGCAAATTTACACTTTTTCTTTTACAAGAATCGTGTATTCCTGTAACTTTTCCGGAATTTATCAGTGTCAATTTTAAAGCAGTAACTCACCATAACTTCCAGCCCCCCGCTGTTATATTTACTGAGGGCCGAAGTACTTATATCATAGGCAACTCCAATACGAAGACTTTTTATACTCACGCCGGCTAAAACCGAAACCGCATCCTGCAGCCGGTAACCCAATCCGCCGTAAAATTTATTATTGTAAAAGACAAGGGCGCTGAGATTAAGCTGAAATGCTGCCCCGTCATACATCAGCAGTGCAGATGGCAGCACTTCAAATGCAGGATGGCTAGGAACGATCCATTCATAACCTCCGCCAAGATAATAGGTCCTGCGCAGCTGATACGCGATTGTTTTTGCCTTGGATTGTAAAAGGTTTGCGGCTGAAAGGCCGATATAATACTTCTCCGGAACTTTGTAAAGGATACCGGCTCCAATGTCGAATGTCATATCGCTGGTCTTACCCGACAATTCTCTTAATACGGGATCCTCCGAGAGATTACCGATTCCCTGGCCAACATCAAATTTCGAAAAATCGAAGGTTCCGTTCTGCAATCCAACCTGCAATCCAAAGGATAAATCACCGTTGCCGGCGTCCATCATATAGGCATAACCGAGATTAAGTCCGATATTTTTAAAAAAACCAAGCTGATCCTGGTACAGGGACCCTCCAATTCCTCCATGCAGGACCCTGATAGGTGAATCAACCGTAATTAAAAATGTCTGGGGGGCTGTCTGCGATCCGTCGGGATCCTTGAAGCCCATCCACTGCTGGCGGACCAGCCCTGTAGCACATATGCCGCCATTGTTTCCCGCAAACGCCGGGTTTATGGCAACATTGGTGAACATGTAATGGGTCAGGAGGGTTGGCTGTTGTGCATAAATAGCTGTAATCCCCTGAAATACTATCAGCAGGAGGATAAAGTAAAACTTGATCCTGAATGTGGTCGGATATCCGGATATTGGCAATGTCAACAACAGGTTGTTAGGTTCATTAGAAAATCGGGATAAAAGTACATTTTTTTTTGTTACCACCACCACTGTATTGCCAATTTAAACTCAGTCAAAGCAATCTGATAACAGTCTGTTGCAGGCTGTAACAGGTTTATCCAGCCTTTGAACCAAAATTTTTCATGATAAACGTACTTTGTGCACTCGCATTGTGCGGCAATGAGATATCTTTGCCGCGTCAATCATATTTTATTAATAATCTGCGTATGTCATTCTTACTCATCAAGGAAAAACCCTTTACACGCAAATGGTTTATTTCCTACAGTCTTATTGTTATCGGGGCTTTTATTCTTGCAGCAGCTTTTGTCCTGTTCATCACACCTTACAAAATCGTTCCCGGCGGGGTTTACGGGATTTCCATTGTCCTTCACTACCTGTTCAACACGCCGGTCGGACTTGTCGCCCTGTGCTTTGATATCCCCCTGACCATTATCGGGATCAAATTCCTGGGTCCCCGTTTTGGTATGAAAACCGTGGTGGGCTTTTCACTTACCGCTCTCTTTACCGATACCCTGACATTTTTCTGGGGATTTAAGCCACTTGTGGAGGGAGATGCACTGCTTTCTTCCATTTTCGGTGGTGTGCTGGCCGGGCTTGGACTAGGCCTCATCTTCAAATCAAAAGCCACATCAGGGGGCAGTGATATTGTTGCCATGATCATCGCAAAGTACACCAGGCTGCCGCTTGGCATGTTGATGATCTACGTGGATTCTGTCATCGTGCTGATCGGATTGCTGGTGTTCCGGGACTGGAAAATCCCGTTATATTCCTGGATTGTGATTTTCATCACGGGAAAGGTGATCGATATTGTCCTCGAAGGGGTCAGCTACGATAAAAGCCTTTTTATCATTTCGGATAAACATGAGGAAATCCGTGAAAAAATCATCAATAACCTCGACCGCGGAGGAACCTTTATTGATGGCAAGGGTATGTATAACTATGCAGACAAGAGAATCATCTTTACTGTTGTCAGCCGGCGTGAACTGGCATTGTTGGAAGAGTACATCCATGACATTGATCCCAGGGCATTCCTCACCGTTACCGATGCCACGGAAATTCTGGGCGAGGGATTTAAATCCCTGAAGGAAAAGGTTACCGAATAGCTGATGATCCTAAGACAAGTTCCCAGCTTCCCGGCCTGGCATCACTATCTGAACAACTTCATAATGTCCTGGCCGTTGGCAAAAATGAGCAGTCCGAACAAAATGACCATCCCTGCTATCTGTGCATATTCCATGAATTTGTCGCTGGGTTTTCTGCGTACGATGATCTCATAAAAAAGGAACATCACATGGCCTCCGTCGAGTGCGGGAATCGGCAGTATATTAAGGATTGCCAGCATGATGGAGAGGAAAGCAGTCAGCGACCAGAATGCAGCCCAATCCCAGGTTGACGGGAAGATATTGCCGATGGTAATGAACCCGCCTACCGATTCGTATGCTTTTTCCTGGGAAAACAACAGTTTGATCGATTTGATGTAGTTGCCCGCTCCTTCGAAGGTCTTAACCACGCCGGCCGGGATGGCCGTAAGGAGATTATAGCTCTTTTCCTTGAATGCAAAATAATTGGCAGGTCCTTTCGGATAAACACCGATCAGGCCTGCGGCAGGCACATCAACCTTCAGTCCGAGGGTATCCGTTCCGCGCAGAACGATCACATTCACCGTCTTGTTCTTATACTCCTGGATGGCAGACCTGAATTGGTCGAAAAAGGGCATCAGGGAGTCATTCAGTCCGATGATCTTGTCATCGGCAAGCATCCCGGCAGCCTGGGCCGGAGAGCCGACCGTGAATTTCCCGGCTTCAAAAGGAAACCTGACCGCGATGAAATCAGGAGATTTATGTTTGATCAGCTTACTGATAAAATCACCCGGTATCTGTATATCCATTTTCTGGTCATCACGCAGAACCTGCACGGTTTCAGCCTCCTCCAAAATGATGGTTTTCGGAATTGCCGCAAAATCCTCAACCAGCTTATGATCGATGGAAAGTATATGATCGCCGTTTCGCAATCCCATCTGATAACCCAGTGAATCAACGGTAATGCCATATTTCACTTGTGCGGTCGGAAGATACTGCTCCCCCCAGGCAGCCAGCATTGAAATATATATCGCAATGGCAAGCAGGATATTCACGGTGACACCACCCAGCATGATGATCAGCCTTTGCCATGCCGGTTTTGACCGGAACTCCCATGATTGGGGCGGCAGTTTCATCTGCTCCTTATCCATGGATTCATCGATCATCCCCGATATCTTTACATAGCCCCCCAGCGGAATCCAGCCAATGCCATACTCGGTGTGACCCTTTTTAAATTTGAACAGGGAAAACCATGGATCAAAAAACAGGTAGAACTTTTCAACCCTTGTCTTGAAAATCCGGGCCGCAATATAATGTCCGAACTCGTGAAAAATCACAAGGATGGATAAACTGAGCAATAACTGAACGATTTTTATAACGATTTCCATGAGGCGGTTAAAATTAGTATGTTATGAATGGTTAATAAATTCTTTTGCCCGGATGATAGATTCTTTGTGTGATGCCACAAAATCATCATACAACGGTGTTTTCAAATACGTGACCGTTTGCATGCAATGCGCTATGACCTCCGGCATGGCCAGGAATCCAATGCGATCGTCAAGGAATGCCCCGACGGCCACTTCATTGGCGGCATTCAGGATGCATGGCATATTTCCGCCCTGCCTGAGCGCTTCATAAGCCAATGAAAGGTTGCGGAACAAATCCAGGTCAGGAGCTTCAAAGTTAAGTACCGGATGGTCGGTGAAACTAAAACGGGGCAGTTCCGACTTCATCCGCATGGGAAATGTCATTGCATAAAGAATCGGGAGCTTCATGTCAGGAGGTCCCATCTGTGCTTTCATCGAACCATCAACAAACTGAACCATGGAATGTATCACCGACTGCGGGTGAATGATCACCTCGATCTGTTCAGGCCTGAGATTGAAAAGCCACCTTGCTTCGATGACCTCAAGCCCTTTATTCATCATGGAGGCTGAATCGATGGTAATTTTTGGTCCCATCTTCCAGTTGGGATGCTGCAAAGCAGCTTCCTTTGAAACATCCGCCAGCTGTGATCGGTGCATTCCCCTGAAAGGGCCTCCTGAAGCGGTCAGGTATATCTTTTCAACCGTTCCCGGCATTTCACCTGCCAGGCACTGAAAGATCGCCGAATGTTCAGAATCAACCGGCAGCACCAGGATGTTTCTTTTTCGAGCCTCGGACATGACGAGGTCGCCTGCAATAACCAGGCTCTCCTTATTGGCGAGGGCCATTTGCTTCCCGGCAGCGATGGCGCTGAGGGTGGGCTTCAGGCCGGCATAACCAACCAGCGCACTCAGCACCAGGTCGATCTCATCCATCTCCACGATTTGAGCTATGGAATCTGTCCCGGCGAAAACCTTAACAGGGTAAGGTTTTAAAGCTTCTGACACTTTTGAATAACACGACGCATTTCCGATCACAACAGCATTCGGGCGGAATTCCATGGCTTGCCGGATCAGCAGATCACAGTTGTTCTGGGCAGTAAGCACCTCCACCCCGAAAAGGTCCGGGTGACTGCGCACAACTTCAAGCGCCCGGGTCCCGATACTACCGGTTGATCCTAATATGGCTATATTCTTTTTCAATAATTTATCAGTATGGTCAAAATGTAATGTAATCGTCCGGGTTAACAGGGCGGCCATCGCTCCATAGTTCAAGATGAAGATGGGGGCCGGTGATCAGTTCCCCTGTTTCACCCACAATGGCTATCGGGTCCCCTGCCTTCACAAAATCCCCGGCTTTTTTCAGGATAACGGAATTGTGCTTGTAAACCGAAACAATATTCTGCGAATGCTGCAAGGCGATCACATAACCGGTTTCTAGCGTCCAGTTACTGAAAAGGACTGTCCCGTCCAGAACGGCCTTAACCGCTTCATTCTGTTTTGCCACGATATCCACGCCATAATGCTTTTGTGCAGGATTGAAGGCATTTGTAACGATTCCCTTAAGTGGTGTAAAAAAAAGAACTCCGCCAATGGAGGTTTTTTTCTGACTGGCGGTTTCCATCGTCTCCATCTTGTACAAGCTGTACTTCGACAGATTCTCAACCTCGACACGCAATAGCGAATCCTCAACTGACCGCTTAATTTTAATATTGCTGTATCGTTTCAGGGTATCCCGAACCAGTGGCTTATCCTCCGTGAGATCCTTTCCGTTTATCACATCTTTCAGATTCTGGATGAATCGGTCCTTCCTGATCAGGTCGCGCTCTATTGAATCAGTCTTGAGTTTAAGAATGTAAAGCTTTTTGGTCAGTCCAACATTGGTGTAACCGGGAATATACTCCCGCAAAGGAGTAAAAGCAATCAGGATGCTGGTCAGGAAAATAAGGATGATGGTTAACGTTCCAAGTGCAATAAACACATTCATCCTGGAAAGACGGAAGGTAAACCGCTCCTCAAGGGTGTCGTCGGTCATGAAAACAAGGCGGTACTTATTCCGCCATTTTTCAGTCCACTTTACTTTTTTTTTAACTCTTCTCTCCGAAACCATTTCGCACGCACCAATCCTCTAAACGATGCAAATATCGGAAAATTATACGATCACACAAATCTTCACGCTATATCGGGCAAATTCAAAAATTTAAAATAATTTTGTAAAATTATAGTTATACTCCATATATATCCGTTAATATAGTTTTGAGATCGACGAAGACATACTACCTCGCCGCATGGATCCTGATTTTATCAGGACTCACCATGTTCAGTTCCTGTTCCACCAAGAAAAATACTTTTCTCCGAAGGACTTACCATAACACCACCTCGCATTACAATGTGTATTGGAACGGGATGGATAATATCCGCGAGGGACTTAAACAGCACCAGGCCAGCCTTAAGGATAACTTTGCGGTAGTTCTGCCGGTATTCAACTACGGCGACAGGAGCAGCGCCAACAAACTCAACCAGTATGCCGACATAGCCATCAAAAAGGCATCGAAAGCGATCAATAAACACTCGATGTACTTCAACCGGAAAGAGTATGTGAGGTGGATCGATGATTCTTACATGCTTATCGGCAAGAGCTATTTTTATAAGCAGGATTACCCGATGGCCCGGCGAACATTTGAATTCGTCATCAAAACATATAATGAGAATGATATCAAATACGACGCAATGCTTTGGCAGGCAAGGTCGAATATTCAGATTGGCGATTTTACCAAGGCCGAACCTATGCTCGACATGTTACAGAGCAAGATCAGAAAAGGGGAAGCGCCTGATGAATATGAAACTGAACTCAATCTTTTGTACGGGCAGTTTTATATCCTGCAGAAAAACTACGATGGAGCCATTCCATATCTCAACCGGGCACTCGAACTGAAGCCATCAGGCGCCATGCGGACACGCTGCCAGTTCATCCTCGGGCAGATTTACCAGCGTAACGGGGAGTTGAATGAAGCCTCAAGATTGTATACCATCGTGGTCAAAAATGCAACAAATTATGATTTGGAATTTAATGCCAAGATCAACCTGGCTCAGTGTTATGATGCAAAAAGCGGGAACAGGGAGTATATCATAAAGAAGCTTACCAAGATGCTGAAAGATAATAAAAACAAGGACTTCCAGGATCAGATTTATTATGCGCTTGCCCATATTGCACTCAAAGATGCCGACACCCTCACGGCCATTGAACATTTCAAAAAATCGGTAAGTACCAGCCGCACCAATAACTATCAGAAGGCTATCTCCTCGCTTGACCTTGCAAACATATTTTTCGAAAACCGTAATTACACCGTTGCTCAGGCTTACTATGACAGCACCATGCAATTTTTGCCCAAGGATTACGCCAACTACAAGGAACTTTCCCAAAGAACCATTACCCTGACCGATCTCGTCAGGAATTTGGGGGTCATCAGCCTTCAGGACAGCCTGCAAAGGCTATCTGCCATGCCCGAAGATCAGCGGAACAAGATCATCGATCAGATTATCTCCAAACTGATTGCTGAAGAGATGCAAAGGAAGATCGAAGAACAAAAACGACGCGAAAACCAAAGTTTTTATGATCAAACCTTTGGCCAGGAACAGCAGGGTACCACCTCGCAAACAGGACGGTGGTACTTTTATAATCCGACCATCATGGCCAATGGCTTCACAACTTTCACACGGAAATGGGGACGCCGGAAGATGGAGGATAACTGGTTCCTGATGGATAAGACCGTTGCCAGCTTTGCCAATGAGGAGGAACAGGTAGATTCCATACCCGAAGAATCGGACGACACGGTCCAGGTCGATAAAAAACTGCTTGCCAAGCAAAAAGATCCCAAGGACAGGGCCTATTACATCAAGGATATCCCGGTGGGTGAAGAAAAAATCAAGGCCTCCAACGATATGATCATCGAGGCATATTACCAGGCAGGCTTCATCTTTGTTGAGGGATTGGGCGATTACAGCAACTCTGTGCAAACCTTTGAAACCCTGATGGAACGGTTTCCCGACAACAAGTATAAAATGCCTGCGACCTATAAATTAAGCCAGTTATATGATTACCTGCAAAACCAGCCAAAAAGCGATCAGTATAAAAACATGATCCTGTCACTTTATCCTGAAAGTGATTATGCGAAGCTTCTCGTCAACCCGAATTATTACAAAGAGATCAATTCACGGCAATCGGAAGCATCAAAATTGTACAACGACACTTACAAGGCCTTTACGAATCAGCAATATTACATGGTGATCAATAATGCAGATATTGCGCGTGTGCAGTTTAAAGGTGACACGGCCCTCATGCCAAAGTTCGATTATATGCGCGGTCTCGCATTGGGAAAGATTGAAGTTGTTGATTCACTGGTTGTTGCAATGCAAAAGGTAATCCGGGATTATCCTAAAAGCAAGGTGAAAAAAATGGCCGAAGATGTACTTGCCTTTCTCGGAACCCAGAAAGATTCGAAGGGTCAGCCCATTGTGACTGATTCAACCGCGGCAGCTCCTGATAATTCCTTGAAGCTCTATAAATTTGACCAGAATGCCGTTCATTTTTATGTGCTGATCGTCAACGGCAACCTGGTGGATGTGGATGCACTCAAGATCAAGATCTCCGACTACAATTCAAAATTCCACGACCTGGAAAACCTGATGGTCAACAGCCTGATGCTTGACAATGACCGGCAAATGATTACCGTCAACAATTTTGATAACAGCGACAGGGCACTGGATTACTTCCTCGGAATCAGCGAAAGCAAGTACATTTTCACCAAACTCGAGAATGCGGGTGATTATTTTAATTTTGTAATTTCAGTTGAAAATTATCCCGTACTCTACAGGAACAAAGATATTTCGCAGTATCTTCGTTTTTTTGAAAAATATTACCCCGTTCAAAAATAACGTTTATGTCTAAAAACAGAGAACCTGAAATGCCCACAATCAATATTTTGGGACCAGGTGCCGTTGTTAAAGGAGAAATCCAGGTCAATGGCGATTTTCGAATTGATGGTACACTCAATGGCAATATCCAGTGTAAAGGGAAGATCGTCGTTGGGCCAACAGGCAAGATAGATGGGGAAATTCAATGCCAGAATGCCGACTTCTCCGGTGAAGTCAAAGCAACAGTTAAGGTTACTGAACTGCTGACACTCAAAGAAACTGCGCGTTTCAGCGGGGACATCACCACGGGTAAACTTGCAATTGAACCCGGGGCAAAATTTTCCGGTACATGCAGCATGGACCAGGGAGGGATAAAAGACTTAAAATTTTCTCCTTCAGGCAATGAAAACCGACCCCCGGAAAAATCTTAAGGACTATGCACGATATTCCAGCATGGCCATACAAATGCTGGTAATCATCCTTTTAGGCGTATTCGCCGGGGTCAAACTTGATCAATGGTTGCACACGAAGCCAATCCTGACCGTTGTTCTCGCTATTGGTTCTGTCGCCATGTCCATCTATTTTGTCACCAAGGATCTTTTGCGTAAATAACCTGGCTTCATTTTTAATGTTAAATTTTCTCCTATGAAATCAGCATACATTCAATTTCTCAGGCAACTTTTAATCTATTCAGCAATTCTTGGTACAATCGCACTGATTATCATGTTTTTAGCACCAGCATCCTATTTATCACCCGCTCTTCCATTCCTTTTCGTTTTTTTCATTGCGGCTTCACTGCTTTCCTTTCATTACCTGCTGCAATCCACAAAAAAAAGGTTCATCAAATTCGTCAACACATACCTCCTGACCATCATTCTTAAACTGTTTGTTTATGCCGGCATCCTCATCGCCTATGTCCTCATAAACCGCGGTGATGCCGTTCCATTCATGCTTGGATTTTTCATCCTTTATCTTTGCTACACCGTTTTCGAAGCCGTGAGTATAATAAAATACACCAAGCCATCCGGACAAGATAATAAAGTTCAATAAAGCGGTATGTCGTCCTTCAAAGCCCTGTATAGCGCTTTTATCCTGCATTTAATGCTATTTTCAACCACTTATGCAAGCAGCAGCCCACCTGCTGATGACACCATAACATCCGGAATTGACAGCAATTACATCGCTGATTACACCAATAAGCTGACTGCAAGGATATTCGCAACTTTTCAGAATGCGATCCTGATGCTGAATACCCAAAATGTAGATAAAATTGTTTATCAGCCGAATGTCAATGCAAAAATTGGTTTAGCAGGTAACTGGAAATGGTTTGGGCTGGGATTTTCAATAGAAAATCCGTTTTATAAAAGAAATGAAGGGAAATATGGTCACACCTCCGCGGTTGATCTACGCGCCAACGCCTTCAGCCGTAAATTTGCAGCAGAATTGTTTCTTCAGATTTACAAAGGTTTTTACATCAGTTACCCTGAACGTACCAATGGCTCAAATTACATTATCCCCGATATGGCGACACTTTCCATTGGTATCGCGGGTTACTGGATTTATAATCCGAAGCGGTTTTCAATCAGGTCAGCTTTCATCCAGACAGAGAGACAGAAGAAAAGTGCAGGAAGTCTGATTGTCAGGCCCTCCTTTATCTTTTATACCGTATCATCCGATCACGGGATCCTGCCGGGTGAATTGATCGCCAGGTTCACAATTCCATCAGCCAGCCAGATTGTCACTGGTAATTTCTATGCTATCGGCCTTTCACCTGGTTATTTCTATAGTTTTGTGTTCCTGAAAAACGCTTATATCACCATGGCCGTACTCCCTGGAGTTGCGGCACAGGTTCATTCATACAATAACGATGTTGGCACTTATTCCGACTTTGAATTCGCCTTTCAGCTGGGCGGCCGGTTTGCGGCAGGATACAATGCAGAAAAATGGTTTATCGGTGGTTCATACCAGGCGGGATTCAATACCATACCCGACAGGTTAAGCAATGCCATGTTCAACTATGATGTAGCCCAGGTCCGCATCTGGGCGGGCACCCGGTTTGACATCCTAAAGAAGAAAAAAAAACATTAACTTTGCCTGTTAATTCATGAAAGATGGTTTACATTATCCGCAGGGAACACTTCAGTGCCGCGCACCGTCTCTTTATTCCTGAATATACGGATGAAGAGAATTTTGAAACATTCGGCAAGTGCTCCAATCCAAACTGGCATGGCCACAATTATATCCTGTATGTCACCGTTAAGGGGGAACCTGATCCCCAAACAGGACTGGTAATTCATCTCCGGCATGTAAGCAAACTGATATCCGAGAAGATTCTGAATAAAATCGATCATAAAAACCTGAACCTCGAAGTTGATTTCCTGAAGGGAAAAGTTCCGACCAGTGAAAATATTGCCATCGGCATTTGGAATGAGCTCTCCGACGAAATCTGCAAACTTGGCGGGATATTGCACTGCATCAGGATTGAACAGTCAGAAAACAATATTGTTGAATACTACGGCATATGACCCTATAAATAAACCATCATGG